>NZ_JAQKGV010000002.1 GCF_028617075.1 Rubrobacter calidifluminis
TCTCTAACTACGCCACGCTGCCCTACGACAGGGTAGAGAAAGACGGGCGGGTGGTAGGAGTCTCCACCTACACCGGCTACAGCTACAACGAGAGGTCGATGCTCTCTTTGGCGGTAGTAGAAGAAGAACAGGCAGAGCCCGGCACACAGCTCACCCTTCTGTGGGGAGAGGAGCCCAACAGCACCAAGCCCACGGTAGAGGAGCACAGGCAAGTGGAGATAAGGGCCACCGTGCAGCCCGCTCCCCTGGTCGAGTACGCACGCACCGCCTACCGCAGATAATAAAAACGAAATCAGAGCGGCGGACGGATCTTCGCAGAGGTTCCAGTATCTCTATACAGGCGCAGCCTGCCGTCTGCCTGGTTGTCTCTCTTCCCGGTCGTCTCTACCATGAAGAGGCAGATGTCCGGCGGAACGGAAGGAGAACCGGTTGGCTGACGAGCTCGAGGCGGCGATCGAGACGGCGAGGGCGGCGGGAGAGGTGCTGCGCGCCGGCTTCGGTAGGGGAGGGAAAGTCCGGTACAAGGGTGAGGTGGATCTGGTCACGGAGACAGACGAGGAGTCGGAGCGTCTGATCAAGGAGGCCCTTCTCGGCGCTTTCCCCGCCTACGGCATGCTGGCCGAGGAGAGCGGCCAGACGGCCGGGGAGGATGAGGCGCGCTGGATCGTCGATCCTCTCGACGGGACGATCAACTTCGCCCACGACCTGCCCATCTTCGCCGTCTCCATCGCCCTGCAGAGGGGGGACGACCTCGTCCTCGGCGTCGTCTACGATCCTATGAGAGACGAGCTGTTCACCGCCCGGCGTGGCGAAGGAGCCTTCCTGAACGGCAAACCCATCACGCCCACGAAGACCGGCGAGCTCATCCACGCCCTCCTGGCCACCGGTTTTCCCTACGACAGGAGCGAGCTGCCGGAGGCTCTGGAGTTCTTCGGGCGCTTCGCCTCGCGCACGCGCAGCATCAGGAGGCTGGGCTCCGCCGCCATAGACCTCTGCTACGTGGCCTGCGGCCGGCTCGACGGCTACTACGAGCGCGGCGTCTGGCCGTGGGACGTGGCGGCCGGGGCCCTGATCCTGGAGGAGGCCGGCGGGCGGGTGACGGATTACCGCGGTGATCCACCGGACGTGGAGGACCGGGAGATACTCGCGAGCAACGGACCGCTGCACCAGGGGATGCTCGAGGTCATAGGCAACACCTCCGGATAACCCCAGCCGGCCCCCGGGCCAAAGCTGAAGCGGCCTCTCCTCCGGCGTCCCGTCTCTGGCATACCCGAAAGATATATCTGTAACATCGAACCGGTATTGGACCTTGGGTGCGTCGGTACCGCAGAATACGAACGTCGGGTGATGTGGGAGGCTCCGGTGTGTGCGCGGTATTCCGCGGGAGTGACGGATCTCACCGGGGAGGAAGGAGGATCTCATGGAGACGACCGGCGGACGAACCGCACCCTACCCCGGGTACCGGGGGCTCTGGGTCTGGCTCATGCTCGGGTGGGTGGCGAGCGGGCTCGACCGCACGATCACCGGCCCGGTCGTGAGCTACATGATCGACAACAAGGTTCCGCTCTTCCAGGGGGTGCAAAATCCCTACGCGCTCGGCGGGCTGGTCGGAAGCCTGCTCTTCGCCGGGTACGCCCTGATGCAGTTTCCCGGCGGGTATATCGGCGACAGGTTCGGGCACCGTACGGTGGTCGTCATAAGCATCGTGTGGACCGGGGTGGCCACCGTCCTGAGCGGGCTTGCGACTGCGATACTCGGTCTCGTCGCCCTGCGTGCGATCACCGGGCTCGGTACGGGGATGTTCTACTCCAACGACCGCAGCATCATAACCACCCAGACCCCGTTCGAGAAACGCAGCCTCGGCATGGGCGTGGTGATAACAGGGCTCTCCATAGGCATAACCCTTGCGTACCTCACCGTCTCTCCGCTGCTCGGCTTCGGATCTTCGGTGTTCGGGACGGGCGGGGCGTGGAGGATGCCATTCATCGTGCTCGGCGTGATCGCGCTCCTCATCGGGCTCGGGATGCACCGCTTCTTCAGCGGGCAGGGAGAACCTCACCGCTTCTCCCCGGCATACCCCTCTGCCTTCGGGGCTCTGATCGGTTACGCCGTAGCCTTCTTCGTCATCATAATAGCCACCTACTTCTTCGCCATCCGCGCCGGACTGCCGGACTGGGGGGTGGCCGTGATCATAACGGTCGTGGCCCTGGCCCTCGTGGCTCTGGTCTTCGTCCGGCTGGGCGGGCGGATAGGCCCCGTGCTCTACGACCGCTCGCTGTTCCTGATCTACCTCGCCTTCATACCGATACTGTGGAACCTCTGGTTCTTCAGCTTCTGGTCGGTCTCGATCGTCTCGCAGGCGGCCGCCGGCTCCACGTTCCTGCAGGCTGCACTGACCGCGCTCTTCTTCGGTCTCGCCGGGATAATCGGCTACCCGGCCGGAGGCTGGCTCGCCGACTACACCAAGCGGCGGGGGTGGGGGCGCAAGGGGATGCTCATCGCCTTCACCTTCATCCAGGGGGTGCTCACCCTCGCCTTCTCCGTCTACGTGGCGAAGGGCGGCGGCGCACTCGCTGCGCTCGGCGCCCTGATCTTCTTCGCCAGCCTCTTCTTCAACGCCCTCCAGCCGATGGCCCAGGCGCTCGCCGCCGACCTGACGAACCCGGCCTACCTCGGCGCGATGTTCGGGATGATGAACCTGATCGGCGAGATGGGCGCCATACTCTCCCCGTCCATCAGCGGCGCACTCCGCGACGCCACGGGCAACTGGCACGCCGCCCTCTTCCTGGACACCGCGCTCATCTTCTGCGGGTTCATCCTGCTGCTGTTCGTTCGCGAGACCCGCCGGACCCGCAGGGCACCCACGGAGGAGACCTCCAGGGTCTCCGGATACCGAACTCAGGGCTGAACGTCGCAAAGATATACGTCGGCGATATGGCCAGGTTATATGACAGGTATTTGCGCTATGACTCAGCCGGAGAGATACTGATGCCGAAAGGGGCGGAGTAGACCCGCGCGCCCTGTCGGGCTACGGAAGGAGGAGGGCATGTCTCCCGGAGTCTGGCTCCCGGTCGGGTTGGTTCGCCCGCGGTTTTGAAGGTGTGTGATTGGGTGCTGCGGTCGAGGCTGGGTGTGGACCTGCGGATGCCGGGGGCACGCGGATACGGTGAGAAAGAGAGAAAGGTGGGAGAAAGATACGCACTCAGGTAGGCATAGTAGGTGGAGGACCGGCGGGGCTTCTGCTCTCGCACCTCCTGCACCTGCAGGGGATCGAATCGGTGGTTCTCGAGCGCCGCAGCCGCAGGACGCTCGAGACCGAGATCCGGGCCGGCGTGCTCGAGCAGGGGACGGCGGACCTTCTGGAGAGGACCGGCCTCGGAGAACGCATGCGCCGGGAGGGTTCCGTCCACCGCGGGATAAACCTCCAGTTCGGAGGCCGCAGGGAGAGGGTGGACTTCGAGGATCTCGTCGGGAGATCCATCACCATCTACGGCCAGCACGAGGTGGTCAAAGACCTGATAAAAGCCCGGCTCGAGGCGGGTGGGGAGGTTTACTTCGAGGCCCCTGCCGTCTCGATCTCTGACCTCGAGAGCGAGAATCCGAAGGTCCGCTTCGAGAAGGATGGAGAGCAGGAAGAGCTCGTCTGCGACTTCGTGGTCGGGGCGGACGGCTTCCACGGGGTGAGTCGACGTTCGGTTCCGGAGGGGACTCTGCGCGAGTACGAGAGGTTCTATCCCTTCGGGTGGTTCGGGATACTCGTCGAGGCTCCGCCCTCGACGGAGGAGCTCATCTACACCAACCACGAGCGCGGCTTCGCGCTCATAAGCACCCGCTCGCCGCGGATACAGCGAATGTACTTCCAGTGCGACCCTCACGAGGACCCGGATGCATGGAGCGAGGAGAGGATCTGGGAGGAGATGCAGGCGCGGGTCGCGCTCGACGGCTGGCGGCTGGTGGAGGGCCCGATCATCGAGAAGAATGTCGTGGCGATGCGCAGCTACGTCGCCGAGCCGATGCGCCACGGCAGGCTCTTTCTCGCCGGAGACGCCGCGCACATCGTCCCGCCCACCGGGGCCAAGGGGATGAACCTGGCCGCCTCCGACGTCAGGGTGCTCGCGCGGGCCTTGGGCGAGTACTACGCCCGCGGCAGCGAGGAGCTCATCGAGCGCTACTCGGAGGTCTGCCTGCGGCGGGTATGGAAGGCGAGCCGCTTCTCGTGGTGGATGACCTCGATGCTGCACCGCTTCCCCGGGGACGATCCCTTCCAGATTAGGCTGCAGATCGCCGAGCTCGACTACGTCACGGGCTCCCGGGCCGCCTCCGAGAGCCTCGCCGAGAACTACACCGGGTTGCCCTTCGACCCGGAGTTCGAGGAGGTGCTCGGCGGGGAGGAGTACCTTTCGGAGCCGCACACGGGCAGTAGATAGATTTGCCGCCGTTTAGAGGGAAAGGAGAGCGATGATGGAAGAGCGGCAGAGGAGCACATTCTTCCGCTACGAGAACGCGGTAGTTTTGATGATGTTCTTCGTCTTCGGTTTCGTTTTTATGGAGCGTCTGAGCGTGGTCTACCTTTTCCCGTTCATCGCTCCGGATCTCAAGCTCAACAACACCGAGATAGGCCTCATCGTCTCTGTGCTGGCGGTCTGCTGGGCCATCTCGGGGTTTGTGTTTGGGTCTTTCTCGGATCTCATCGGCTCGAGGAAGAAGGTGCTTTTGCCGATCACGCTGGCGTTTTCGCTGTTCTCGTTCCTCTCGGGTCTCGCCAGGAGCTTCATCATGCTGATCGTGGTGAGAGGGCTCATGGGCGTCTCCGAGGGGCCGGTGCTGCCGATAGCGCAGGCCAGCGTGATAGCCGAGTCCTCCGAAGAGAGGCGCGGGTTCAATCTGGGCTTCGTGCAGAGCTCCACGGGGCTCATCGGTTCCACCCTCACACCGATAATCGTCACGGCCATCGCCGTGCACTACTCCTGGCACTACGCGTTCTACCTGGTCGGGGTGCCGGGGCTGGTTATGTTCTTCGTCCTCTTGAAGTACATGCGCGAGCCCGCGAGGACGGCCGGAGTGGAGGAGCACGGCCGCATCCGAAGGAGCGACTTCGGGATGGTCTTCAGAAACCGCAACGTGTGGTTCTGCGTTCTCATCTCGGCGTTCTTCATGACCTGGCTTTTCGCCTTCACCAGCTTCGCGCCGACGTTTCTCACCGAAGGGGCGCACTACTCCCCGACGGACATGGGGCTCATCATGGGTGCTGTGGGCTTCGGGACTTTCGTCTGGGGTTTCGTGGGACCTGCTATCTCCGACCGGGTGGGCCGGAAGCCCACGCTCATAGCCTTCGCCTTCATAACCACGCTCTCGCCCATATGCCTGGCGCTGATACACGCCCCGGTACAGGAGATGATGGTGATAGGCTTTCTGACGGCCCTCGGGCAGGGGGCGTTTCCCATCTTCATGGCGATAATCCCCGGTGAGTCGCTGCCCGCGGCCTACGTTGCGACGGCGGTGGGGCTCACGCAGCTCATAGGGGAGCTCGTGGGCGGGACGGTGGCTCCAACGTTGGCCGGTGTGGCTGCGGACCACTTCGGGATAGCCGCTCCTTTGTGGATAGCTGCGGGTGGTTCTTTCGTGTGTGCGCTTCTGGCCTTCGGGATAAAGGAGACCGCGCCGGTGCGGGTCGGGCGCCGGGAGGTCTCCGCCGGGAAGGTTGTGCATTGAGCCGTGGCGTGAAGAGCTCTATCGGGAGCGGGGGACTAGACTGGACCGTGCGTCCGGGAAGCTCCGCCTTGCTCGTGATCGACATGCAGAACGACTTCGTGCGCGAGGGGGGCGTGATGGAGGTCCCCCTCGCCAGGAAGTGCCTGCCGAACATCCGCCGGTTGGTCGACGCCGCGCGCGACTCGGGCATCCCGGTCGTCTTCACCCGGCACGTGCTCTACGACGCCTTCGACGTCTCGCCGCTCGAGGTCGCCCTCCAGCCCCGGCTCAGGAAGGAGGGCATGAGGGAGGGGAGCCGGGGGGCGCAGGTAGTCGAGGAGCTTCAACCCCGACCGGACGAGTTCGTGGTCAGCAAACACCGCTACGACGCCTTCTACAACACCGACCTTGAGACCATACTGCGCACCGCGTGGGGGCTGAACGCTGTAGACACCCTGATCATCACCGGCACCGTGACGAACATCTGCTGCGAGAGCACCGCCAGAAGCGCCTTCATGCGCGACTTCAAGGTCGTCTTCGCGAGCGACGCCAACGGCGGGCTGGACGAGCCCTCGCACGCCGCGACGCTCGAGAGCATCTCGCGCGCGTTCGGCCGGGTGGCCTCGACCCGGGAGATACTGCAGGAGATCGAATCCTGTATTTGAACCCGTCTGAATGCCCGAAGCAGGGGGCGGTTGCTTGGTCATCGTTGTCCTCTGAAATAACGAACCGCGACTTTTATCCCCAAGACACCAACCGATGTGCCAGAGCGAATGAAAACACGCTGGTTGTCTTATTGAGTGCCGGTTCGCTCATGGTATAAGATAATATCGTTTCTAAATGCCTTCAGTGGAGCGTGGCTTCGTTGAGATAAAAGAACATGGTGGACGAGCGAAGAGATCCCGGGCTCTATGACTTGCATATACCAACAAAATATATCTAGTAGATGTATTTTGTATTTGACCTATAGCTATGGACCAGGCAGAATACCTGCCACAGTTAGAGCGAGAGGTAGAGGGGAAGTGGGGAAATCGAGAGGTTCATGAGAAATTCGGCGAAAACGTTTAGTGAGCTGTCTTTGTCACTTTCTAGGCGTGACGCTGGGCCGCTGAGTTCGTGAGGTTACATGACATTGTTGGGTTGTCTGCAGATGGGTCTTGATAATTCTTTGTAGGTGGACACAGATACGTCGGAGGAAGGAGGAGAAAAGGTGGAGAGGATTGGCGGAGAGGTTGTTCATCCGCCGACGACGATTCGCAAGGTGGCTCTTGCGAGCTTCGTGGGATCCGTCATGGAATGGTACGACTTCTTCATTTACGGGACGGCTACTGCGCTGGTTCTCGGGAAGTTGTTTTTCCCCAATGCCAGCTCTCTCGTTGGAACGTTGGAGGCCTTTGCCACGTTTGGGGTAGGTTTTCTCTTCCGGCCTCTGGGAGGAGCGTTTTTCGGACACTTTGGTGACAAGGTGGGACGCAAGGCCATGCTGGTCATCACACTGGGAGTGATGGGGATTGCGACGGTACTTATCGGTTGTCTTCCGACGTACAGCTCAATAGGCATATGGGCTCCTGTCCTGCTTGTATTACTCCGGTGTTTGCAAGGCTTCTCCGTTGGAGGAGAGTGGGCTGGTGGAGCGCTGATGGTAATCGAGCACGCGCCCGTAGAACGTAGAGGGTTCTACGGGAGTTGGCCGCAGGTTGGGCCGTCTGCGGGAACGCTGCTTTCCACCGGTGTGTTTGCCATATTTTCAGGACTTCCTCAGGATCAGTTTCTGTCCTGGGGATGGCGAGTGCCATTCCTGCTGAGCGCTGTCGTGGTGGCGATCGGGCTCGTGATCCGGCTCAAGATCGCTGAGTCGCCGGTATTCGAGGAGATCAAAGAAGAACACCGTGAGCCGCGGACCCCTCTTCTGGAGCTTTTCCGTAGCGGTGAAGGCAGAAACGTGCTGCTCATCATGGGTATGCGACTGGCCATAAACACGACCTATTATGGGGCGACAGTCTTCGCACTCTCCTATGCAACCGATCAGCTGGGCATCTCCAATACGACGATGCTTGCCTGCATCCTCGTAACCGCCGCGCTGGGATTCGTTAGCAAGCCGATATATGGGGCGATATCCGACCGTATCGGGCGGCGTCCGATATACCTTGCGGGGGCGGTTGTAGGAGCTCTGATCATTTTCCCCTTCTTCTGGGCGCTGCAGACACGTTCGGTGATCCTTATATTCCTGGCATTCTTTTTCATCATAAACATCTCCCACGACCTCAATGATGCCGTGGAGTCGTCTTTCTTCTCTGAACTCTTCGGCTCGAAGGATCGCTACAGCGGGGTTGCGATAGGGCATCAGTTGGGAGGCGCGATCACCGGCTTCACACCACTCATCGCGGGTGCCTTGACTGCTGCGGGGGGCTGGCCGCTCGCTGCCACATACTTCGTTTTTGCCTGTCTGATCTCTTGTATATGTATCTATGTGACCAGAGAGAATTTCCGTCGTGATCTTACGGAGGCGGCGGAGCACGAGTCGCGCGGGATCACAGCCAGGCCGAGAGTTCAGTGAGGAATACCTGGAGCGGCCGGAGGCCTCCGGCCGCTCCTTCTGACATCTCTCGGGAGGTCGCATTGATGAACAGTTGCGCCGCAGCTTGACGACATAAGGGAGGACTCCAGTTGTACGAGGCCATGTACTTGACGCTTGGTGGTTGAGGCTGTGGGTTATGTTCTGAAGAAGTCGAAGGTCAGCCGTTGAAGGCTTTCGTGAAGACCGGTCGCCTCTCGGGAGAGGCTGAGGTTACGGATAGACCGATACCCACCCCGGGGGCTGGTGAGGTCTTGCTCCGGGTGGCAGCGTGTGGGATATGTGGAAGCGATCTGCACGCTTTCAGGTCTGATCCGGGGTTCGAATGGATCCAACCTCCGGTGACGCTGGGCCATGAATTCTCGGGTACCGTTGAGGCGGTTGGGCAGGATGTGCATCTCGTAAGTCCGGGTGATCGAGTCGTTCCTATCGCGATACAGGGCTGCGGTAGTTGTGACTTCTGTCGTTCCGGTGTCACGCAGCTCTGTCCGCAGCGCGAGCTCGTCGGACTATCCTGCGACGGGGGAATGGCCGAGTACGCCGTGGTGCCTGAGTGGCAGCTCGTACCCGTTCCTTCGGAACTCGACCTCGGTTTGGCCGCGCTCTGCGAGCCGCTGGCCGTGGCCGTCCATGCGGTGTTCACGCGAGCTTGTATAAAGCCGGGCCAGAAAGTGGTGGTGTCGGGACCTGGGCCCATCGGGGTGCTTTGCGGGATGTTGGCCGACCTCGGCGGGGCGGAGGTTCTTCTGACAGGGGTGGAGCGGGATTCAGCGTGGCGACTGCCTGCTGCAGAACGTGTGGGGCTGGAAACCGCAAACCTCAGCGAGGCGCCGCTGGAAGCATATTTGCGCGATGGTTTTGGAGGAAACGCTCCAGACTTCTGGATAGAAAGTTCCGGATCCGTCAGAGCGCTCGGCTCGGCGCTGGAATCTGTGCGGCCGGGAGGAAAGATAATAGTGGTCGGCCTCTATGCTGAGCAGATGTCCTTTTATCCGACTTCGGCGGTGCGCAGGGAGCTTGATGTCGTGTTCAGCTATAGTTGCAGCTATGCCGACTATCGTACCGCACTGTCTCTTTTGAGTAGTGGTGCCGTGGATCCTGGACCTCTGATCTCCAGATATCCGCTGCGGGATGCCCGGAAGGCTTTCGAGGTGACTGGTGGGGGACGGGTCGTCAAAGCGATGCTAGTTCCGTGATGCCCGATTTGTACGAGTGAACGCGGTGCGTACCGGTATGGCACCTGGGAGGAACGAATGAGGCCGAAGCGAGAGGTGGGCATGGACCATCTGACGATGCTGGATGTCTCGCCACCCGAACTTGTGGTCATCGCAGCAAAGGCCGGATTCGATTGTGTCGGTCTGCGTGTTTCTGCGGCGGGTCCGGAAGAGAAACCCTGGCCCATGAAGCAGGGGTCGCCCATGTTAGAAGAGACCCTACGTCTGCTGAAGGATACGGGCATCCGGGTTCTCGATGTCGAGGTGTTGCGTATCGGCCCCGAAACGACCCTTGACGACTACGAGCATATCCTTGAGACAGGAGCCCTTCTCGGAGCTCGGTATCTCACCGTCAACAGCGACGATCCAGACCTTGAGCGAGCCTCCGAGACGTTCGCTGTCCTGAGTTCCAACGCACGTTCCTACGGCCTGCGTCCATTGATCGAGCCGATCCCCTACACCAGAGTCTCGAACCTCAAGGATGCAATACACATAGCACGGAGATCCGGAGGTGGAGGGATACTGCTGGACTGTCTGCATTTCCAGCGCTACGGCGGCGACCTCGGAATGCTGCGTGCGCTGGATCCGCAGTTGTTCTCCTACCTGCAGTTGTGCGATGCTCCACTGTCTCCTCCCACCGGCTTGCCACGGCCTCAGAGACTTCCACGCGGACAGTCGACCGATGGTACCGATCTGCAACTTGAGAGTCGGGCTCTGCGTCTGTTGCCGGGGGAAGGTGAATTGCCATTGAGAGAGATCCTTGAGTCTCTACCTCCAGAGATGCCAGTCAGCGTCGAAGCCCCGAATATGGAGCTGCGGAAAACCTTGACCCCGGTGGAGTTCGCTCGCAGGGCATGGCAGGCAGTAGATGAGCTACTTCACCAAGGCCTGGATGTAGGTTGACGCTTAGCGCTCTGCTTCGGGTCGATCTTTGCGGGAACGACTCTTCACGTATTCGAGGATCTGATCCCGTAATCCGGCCTCGAGGGCTTGCGTTAATTTCGGAGCAGACCCGCAGATCACCATCCCCTCTGGAATCGCCACGGTGAGCATGGGGGTGCTGGTCTCCCCATGATACATGTACCCGGATCTGCCCCGGCCCTTCGTCGTGAGGATGTTGCCCAGGGAATCAGCAGACAGAGGGGTGGACCATTCGAACGGTATCACTCTCGCGAAGACCAGATATTCGGCAAAGGCGAAGTGTGCCGGCATCTCCACACTCGGGTGCGCACTCTCCCGCTCGAAGAGCCCTTCAAACCGGCTCGTGAACTCCTCTACGTTTTCGGACACCAGGCAGGCCGCCAGGCTGTGCGTGACGCGGCCGAGTGGGATGTCCGCCAGCCACAGCAAACCCAGCCTTTCCGGGAGGGGATCAGGATCCTGGTAAAGATAAGAGTTTCCTCCGAGAGACCTGGAAGGCACGACGATGAAATGCGCCGAGAGACCACTGCCATTGTCTGCAATCGTGGTCTCATATACCTGTGAGAGGTCGAGCGACGTTCCGAATCCGTACCAGTAATCCATGTCCGACGAGTATGTCATATTCCAGTCCCGCGTTTCAACGCTTTCTGTTCGTGGGGATGCGGATCTCGATAAAGGTATACTCACAGCATATGGCCAGAACATTCATTCGGTATTTGTGTTATGGCTTGTCGGCTGACAAAATGGTAAACAGAGGTGGAGAGTGGGATCTCGAAATCCACGCGAGTCGAGAGAACGACCCCGTCAGGGGTTTCTGGCGCAAGGCTGGACAGGGGGATACGCCGGGCGATCTGATACAGCTGAAAGGCAGAAACAAGGAATAATAGATTGATGGAGATTCACGGTGGATAAGATAGCAGCTCTTGGTGAAGCCATCTCCTCCCTGATCTCGGACGGGGATTCGGTCGCGCTGGAGGGGTTCACGCACCTGATACCCTTCGCCGCCGCCCACGAGATCATCCGCCAGCAAAAGAAGGACCTCACCCTGATCAGGATGACCCCCGACCTCGTCTACGACCAGATGATCGGGATGGGGTGCGCGGGGAAGCTCATCTTCAGCTGGGGCGGCAACCCCGGGGTGGGCTCGCTGCACCGCTTCCGGGACGCGGTGGAGAATGGCTGGCCCTGCCCCCTGGAGATAGAGGAGCACTCCCACGCGGGGATGGCGAACCGCTACGTGGCCGGCGCCTCCCGCCTTCCCTTCGCCGTTCTGCGGGGCTACAAGGGTACGGACCTCTCCCGGGTCACCGAGACGATAGCCCCCATAGAGTGTCCGTTCACCGGGGAAGAGCTCGTGGCGGTGCCGGCCATAAACCCGGACGTCGCCGTGATCCACGCCCAGCAGTCGGATAGAAAGGGCAACGTGGCCCTCTGGGGGATAGTCGGCATCCAGAAGGAGGCCGCGCTCTCGGCGGAGAGGGTGATCGTCACGGTGGAGGAGGTCGTCGACGAGATAGAGCCGCATCACTTCCAGACGGTGATCCCGCACGTTGCCGTAGACGCGGTGTGCGTGGTCCCGAGGGGGGCCTACCCATCCTACGCCCACGGCTACTACGACCGCGACAACACCTTCTACGAGGCGTGGGACGGGATAAGCCGTGACAGGGAGACCTTCATGGAGTGGATGGAACGCCACGTGATGGGGGTCGAAGACTACGCCTCCCACCTGAAGAGCATAGAAAAGGAGGGGATCGTCTCCCGATGAGAAGCCATCAGGAAGAAAAGTCCTCCCGGATGGACTACGCGGCGGACGAGATGATGTCCATCGCCGCCGCGAGGGAGCTCAGAGATGGGGTGCTGTGCTTCGTCGGGATAGGGCTGCCCTCCGAGGCCGCGAACCTGGCCAGGAAGACCCACGCCCCCAACTGCATGCTCATCTACGAGTCCGGGACCATAGGGGCAAAACCCGAGGTGTTGCCGCTCAGCATAGGAGACGGGGAGCTCGCCGAGCACGCGGACTCGGTGGTCACGGTGCCGGAGATCTTCAACTACTGGTTGCAGGGCGGTCGCATAGACGTGGGGTTCCTGGGCGCGGCCCAGATAGACCGCTACGCCAACATAAACACCACCGTCATAGGCGACTACCAGAAGCCCAAAGTGAGGCTGCCCGGGGCCGGGGGCGCACCCGAGATAGCCGCCTCGGCGAAAGAGGTGATCATAATCCTGAGGCACAAGAGGCGCGCCTTCGTCGAGAACCTGGACTTCCTCACCTCCGTCGGGCACTACAAGGGCGGGAAGTCCAGAGAAGGGCTCGGCTACACCGGGGCGGGCCCCACCATGGTCATAACCGACCTCGGCATCCTGAGGCCCCGGGAGGAGAGCAGGGAGCTCGAGCTCGTCGCCGTCCACCCCGGCGTGGAGGTCGATCAGGTGAGAGAGCAGACCGGCTGGGATCTCGCCGTCTCCGACGACCTGAAGACCACCGCTCCTCCCACCGAAGAGGAGCTTGGGGTCCTGCGCGAGCTCAGGAGGAAGACCGAGGCGGCGAGGAAAGAAGGAGCGGGATGAGAGAGAGGAGCCTGTAGCGGATGGCATACGGAGGAGCAAACGAAGCCTGGATCGTCGGGGCGGTGAGGACGCCCGTCGGCAGGCACGGCGGGGCCCTCTCCCCGGTACGCCCCGACGACCTCGGGGCCATAGCCCTCTCCGAGCTCATGCGGCGCACCGGCGTCCCGCCCTCCGAGGTCGAGGACGTCTACTTCGGGTGCGCCAACCAGGCCGGAGAGGACAACCGCAACGTCGCGAGGATGAGCCTGATCCTGGCGGGCTTTCCCCTGGAGGTGGCGGGGGCCACGGTGAACAGGCTGTGCGGCTCCGGGCTCGAGGCCGTGGCGCAGGCCGCCCGCGCCGTCATGCTCGGGGAGGCCGACGTCTACGTCGGCGGCGGGGTCGAGTCGATGAGCCGCGCGCCGTGGGTGATGCCGAAGCCCGAGAGGGCGTACCCCACCGGGCACACCACGATGTACGACACGACTCTGGGCTGGCGGCTCACCAACCCGAAGATGGAGGAGTGGGGCCACACCGACTCTCTGGGGATGACCGCCGAGAACCTCGTCGAGGACCTCGCCGGGAAGTACGAGATCTCGCGCGAGAGGCAGGACCGATTCGCCCTCGGCAGCCACAGGAAGGCCATCGCCGCCCAGGACGAAAAGCGGCTGCGCGAGGAGATAGTCCCCGTCACGGTGAAGACCAGAAAAGAGGAGCGTCTCGTCGAGGCCGACGAGGGGCCGAGGCGCGACACCTCCCTGGAGAAACTCGCCAGACTGAAGCCCGTCTTCAAGCCGGGAGGGACGGTCACCGCCGGGAACTCCTCACCCCTCAACGACGGGGCGGCGGCGGTGCTCGTCGTCTCGAAGGAGTACGCGAAGGCTCACGGCCTCGAGCCCCTGGCGAGGATAAGGAGCATAGGCGTCGCCGGGGTGCCGCCGCGGGTGATGGGCATCGGGCCCGTTCCCGCGACGCGGAAGGCGCTCGAGCGGGCGGGCATAACGCTGGACGACATCGACCTCGTCGAGCTGAACGAAGCGTTCGCGGCGCAGGTCCTCGCCGTGCTCTACGAGTGGGGGATGGACCCCGAGGACGAGAGGCTCAACCCCAACGGCGGAGCGATCGCGCTCGGACACCCTTTGGGATGCTCCGGGGCGCGCCTCCTCACCACGCTCGTGCACGAGATGCGGCGCAGGGAGGACGCGACGCTGGGGCTCGCGACGATGTGCATCGGGGTGGGCCAGGGTATCGCCATGGTCCTCGAGAAGGTGGACTAGAGAGGAGGCCGGAAGGACGGTGCAGCATAAACCAGCGGAGAACCGGAGCAAGATCCTCGTCCCGCAGGAGGACGAGATCGAGCAGCCGCCATACCTCTATCCCGACTACGTCGGGACGCGGCTCCGGGCGCCGAAGGAGCCCCTGATCATCCTGCCCAAGACCCTCTCGGACGTCACCGGTCCGGTCTACGGGCACCACAGGCCGGGCGAGCTCGACAACGACCTCACCCGCCAGCACGAGGGCGAGCCGCAGGGGCAGAAGATCATCGTGCACGGCCGGGTCCTCGACGGCGACGGGCGCCCGGTCAGGAACACCCTCGTCGAGATCTGGCAGGCCAACGCCGCCGGGCGCTACCGGCACAAAGTCGACCAGCACCCGGCCCCGATAGACCCGAACTTCAGCGGGGCGGGAAGGACCCTGACCGACGATGACGGCTACTACCGCTTCGTCACCATAAAGCCCGGGGCCTACCCCTGGCAGAACCACTACAACGCCTGGCGCCCGGCGCACATCCACTTCTCGCTGTTCGGGCGGGCGTTCAGGAGCCGGCTCGTGACCCAGATGTACTTCCCCGGGGATCCGCTCTTCTACCAGGATCCGATCTTCAACTCCGTGCGCGACGAGAAGGCGCGGGAGCGCATGATCTCGACCTTCGACCTCGACGCGACCATCCCGGAGGAGGCGCTCGGCTTCCGCTTCGACATCGTGCTCGAGGGCCGCTACGCCACCCCGTTCGAGAGGCCGCACGCATGACGGAGGAGAAGGTGCAAAAGCTGCGTCTCACCCCCTCGCAGACGGTCGGCCCCTACCTGAGCCTGGGTCTGCTGCGCGAGGACTGGTCGGAGCTCGTCTCCCCGGATCATCCGCAGGCCATAAGGATCGAGGGCACCCTCTACGACGGCGCGGGCGACCCCGTGACGGACGGGCTCGTCGAGATCTGGCAGGCCGCACCCTCCGGCCGCTACGACCACCCCACAGACGACCGGGAGGATCTCCCGCTCGAAGAAGGCTTCCACGGCTTCGGCCGCTCAGGTACTGTGGATGGGGGGCGCTTCTCGTTCGTCACCCTCAAGCCCGGCCCCGTTCCCGGCCCCGAAGGGACGACCCAGGCGCCGCACATCATGGTCGCGGTCTTCGCCCGGGGGCTCCTGAAGCAGCTCATAACCCGCATCTACTTCGAAGACGAGGCGGAGGCGAACGCCGGAGACCCCGTGCTCCGCTCGATAGCGGACGAGAGGATGAGGAACACCCTCATCGCCCACAGGGAGGGCGGGAACCTCTACCGCTTCGACATCCGCCTGCAGGGCGAGGGGCAGACGGCCTTCTTCAAGCTCTCCGAATGAGCGGGGAGCTCTTCGGGCCCATCTTCGTCCCCGAGCGCTTCCGCGAGGCCGTCTCCGACCGGGCGTGGCTGCAGGCGATGCTCGACGCGGAGGCGGCCCTCGCCCGCGCCGAGGCGGAGGCCGGGCTCATCGGCGAACGGGACGCCGGGGCCATAGCCGCCTGCTGCCGGGCCGAGCTCTACGACCCGCGGGTGATCGGGGAGAGGGCCGCTGCCGCCGGGAATCCCGTGCCGGCCCTGGTGAAGGAGCTCACCGCACGGGTCTCGGGGGTCTCGGAGGAGGCCGCCCGCCACGTCCACCGGGGCGCGACGAGCCAGGACATCACCGACACGGCGGCGATGCTCCTCCTCCGGCGCACCCTCGACATGCTCCTGCCCGAGGTGGACGCCGTCTGCGCAGCGTGCGCCCGGCTCGCCGGGGAGCACCGGGAGACCCTCATGCCCGCGAGGACGCTCCTGCAGCAGGCCCTCCCTACGACCTTCGGGCTCAAGGCCGCCGGCTGGCTCGCCGGGGTGCTCGAGGCGCGCCGGGCTCTGCTGGAGGTGCGCCGCACCGGGCTCGCGGCTCAGCTCGGGGGTGCGGCCGGGACGCTCGCCTCGCTCGGGGAAGCGGGGGGCGTGGTGCTCGAGAACTTCGCCCGGCTGCTCGACCTTGCGGAGCCCGCGCTCCCCTGGCACGCCGAGCGCTCGCGCATCGCCCGCACCGGCGGGACGCTCTCCCTGCTCGCGGGCGCGCTGGAGAAGATCTCCCGAGATGTCATCCTCATGGCGCAGACCGAGGTGGGGGAGGTCGCTGAGCCCGCCGGAGAGGGGCGCGGGGGCTCCTCTACGCTCCCGCACAAGCGCAACCCCATCCTCTGCGTGACCGCCGCGGCGAGCTGCCGCCGGGTGCGGGCCTTCTGTAGTACCCTGCAGGAGGCGATGGCGACCGAGCACGAGCGGCCGGCCTTCGGTTCCTGGCACGCCGAGTGGGAGGCACTCGGCGGAGCGCTCGCCCACGCCGGCGGGGCCGTGTGCGCGGTGCGCGAGGTGGTGGAGGGGCTTGAGGTCCACCCGGAGAGGATGCGGCAGAACCTGGGCGCGACCGAGGGGCTAATCCTCGCCGAGCGGGTCGTCACGGCGGCCGCGGGGCGCATCGGGCGGCTCGCGGCGCACGAGGCCGTCGAGCGGGCGGCGCGCCGGACCGCCTCTGGGGGCGGGGCCTTCCGGGAGGAGCTTCTCGCCGAGGAGGCCATCGCCGGGGCGCTCTCCGGGGAGGAGCTCGATCGGGCTCTCGACCCGGCGGGGTATCTCGGGTCTGCGAGGGCTTTCGTGGACCGGGCTCTGGAGCTATACCGCAAGGAGGTGCAGGGTTGAGCGTGGAGGTGCATTACGAGCTGGAGGGTCCCGAGGACGCGCCGGTACTGGTGCTGTCCAATTCCCTGGGCACGACGCTCGAGATGTGGGACGATCAGGCGGAGGTGCTGCGGGAGCGCTTCCGCCTCGTGCGCTACGACTACCGGGGGCACGACGGCTCCCCGGTCCCGCCGGGACCGTACACGATCGACGATCTGGGCGGGGACGTGCTCGCACTTCTGGACCGGCTCGGGATCGACCGGTTCTCCTTCTGCGGGCTCTCGATCGGGGGTATGGTCGGGATGTGGGTCGCGAGCGAGGTCCCCGGGCGCGTCGAGCGGCTCGTGCTCTGCTGCACCTCGGCGCTCCTCGGGCCGAAGGAGACCTGGACCGAGCGGGCCGAGACGGCCCGCGAGCACGGCGTCGCCGTGATGGAGGAGATGGTGCTCGAGCGCTGGTTCACCCCCCGCTTCCGCCGGGAGCACCCGGAGAAGGTCGAGAGGGTCGGTCGGATGCTGCGCGAGACCCCGGCCGAGGGGTACGCGGGCTGCTGCGAGGCGATCCGGGAGATGGATCTGCGCGGCCGCCTCGGCCGGATAAAGGCCCCGACGCTCGTCATCGCCGCGGCCGACGACCCCTCGACCCCACCGGAGCACGGCGAGGCCATCCGGGACGCCATCCCCGACGCGCGGATGATCGTGGTGGAGGATTCCGCGCACCTGGTGAACATCGAGCATCCCGAGGAGGTCACCCGGGCCATAATGGAGCACCTCACCTCGTGAGCGGAAGGGACTACGAGGAGGGGCTCAGGGTACGCCGGGAGGTGCTCGGGGACGAGCACGTCGACCGGGCGCTCGCGAGCGCGGACGACCTCACCGCGGACTTCCAGGAGTTCATCACCCGTTACGCGTGGGGCGGGATCTGGACCCGCCCCGGCCTCGACCGCAAGACCCGCCGGTGCATGACCATCACCGCGCTCGTCGCGCTCGGGCACCTCGAGGAGCTGAAGATGCACATCCGGGCCGCGCTCGAGGACGGGATGAGCCTCGCGGAGATAAAGGAGGTCCTGCTGCAGAGCGCCGTCTACTGCGGGGTGCCCGCCGCCAACGCCGCCTTCGCCGCGGCGCGCGAGGTGGTCTCCGGGATGAGGGGTCCTGACGGGAGCGGACACGTAGGTTAAACTCTCCCGCGGAGAGGTGGCAGAGCGGACTAATGCGGCGGTCTCGAAAACCGTAGCGCCGGTTATCCCGGCGCCGGGGGTTCGAATCCCCCCCTCTCCGCTTCGCTGAACGCCGCTTCTCTGGTGGCGTATGATTGCCCCGTATGATCCGGTGCCAGAGGAAACCCGCAACCCTCCTCGATGCGCTGGTGCTCGCCGCCGCCGTGGCGGCGTTCGTGCTCGGCTCGTGGGTCAACGTGCACTCCGGGGGGATGACGCTCTCCCGGATCGCCACGACCTCCATGAAGGTCCACGTGGACTTCCAGACCTTCTGGCTCTCGGCTGAGGCGGTGTGGGGTGGGGGCGACATCTACCACACGGGCGCCACCCTCCCGAACCTGAACCCGCCGTTCTGGACCCTGGTGTTCTCCCCGCTCGGCCTGCTCGAGCCGCTCGATGCCTACCGCATCTTCGTCCTGCTGACGCTGCTTCTGTTCGTCTGCTACACGGCCTGGACGGCCCACGAGCTGCGCCTGGGCGGGGGATGGGCCTCCTTCGCCGCGGGGGCACTCTTTCTCTCCTCGCCGCTGCTCGCCACGCTCGCGCTGGGACAGATATACGCGGTCGTCACCCTCGCGCTCGTCGCTTCCTGGGTCGCCGACAGGCGCGGGCGCCGGGTCCTCTCCGGCGTCGCCCTCGGCCTTGCGGTGGCGGTGAAGCCCTCGCTCGCGCCGGCGTTGTTGTGGTACGTGATGCGCGGCCGGTGGGCCTCCTTCGGGTCGGCGGTGGCGGCCGGGGCGCTGGCGACGCTGGGTGCGGCCCTCTCCCTCGGGCCGCGGAGCACCATGGAGTGGCTGCGGGTGGCGTTCGGGAACTCGGTCGACCCTTACTGGGACAACGCCTCGCTCCCGGGGACCGCGGCGAGGCTCTTCACCAGGAATCCCTACTCCCGCGCGCTCGCCGAAGCGCCGGTGATGATCTACGTGGCGTACGCCGTCGCGATCCTGCTGCTCCTGTACACCTGCTACCGGGTGTGGAAGGGCTCGGAGGCGGGTTTGTGGGCCATGGTCGCAGCCTCGCTGCTCCTCTCCCCGATCTCCTGGAACAACTACCTGATGCTCCTCACCCCGGGCATCCTGGTGCTCCTCGCCCGCCGGCGCTACGCTCCGGCGCTGCTTCTGCTGGCGTTGCAGTACATCCCGCCCGAGTGGCCGCTGCTCTGGGCCGGGAAGGGCACGGTCGCGGCCGCGCTCGCGATGGGCCTCTACCTCTACAGCCTCCTCATCCACTGGGCGGCGTTCACCTTCTCCCCGCGGGCTGAGATGGAGAAGGGGGCCTGAGCCGCCCGGGCCTACCTCCCTTCCAGGCCCTTCAGGGCGCGCTCGGCGGCGCGGCGCAGGCGGCGGTCCGAGTCGGCGTGGAAGACGGCGCGCAGGTCGCTTGTAGCGAGGTCTCTCTCGCCGAGCGCTGCGTGCGCCGAGGCCCGGTTGTAGTAGGCGATCCCGAGCTTCGGGTCGAGCTTCACCGCCCGGTCCGCGGCGTCCAGGGCGGCATGGTGGTTTCCGGCGGCGTCCAGGCAGGCGGCGAGCGCCGAGTAGTAGCGGGGCAGGGGCCTTTCCTTGAGCAGCTGTTCGTAGATCGAAGCCGCCTTCTCGTACTCCTCCCGGCGGAAAGCCCGGGCCGCCCGGCGTTCCGCCGGAGAGACCCCGAGCGCCATGAGTGCGATGATCACGACGGATCCCACCAGGTAGACGGCGAGCACCTGCATGTAGTTGGTGCCGGGGATGGCCTGCTGCATCACGAAGGGCAGGAGGACGAGGAGTACGCCCGTGGTGCAGAATGGGATGAGCCTCCAGACGAAGTCCATGTAGGCTCGGGCGCGCAGCAGGTCCCGGGACTGGCGGGCCGCGACGAGGGCGAGGAAAAACAGGATGACCAGCCCGCCGAGCGCCGGGTAGAGGAAGCTCAAGAGGTCATCTCCTCCAGAACCGCGTGTACGTTTCCCTTGAAGCGGCGTGGGAGGTCGGCCTCCAGCGAGCGGCGGAGGTCCTTTATCGCGCGGCCCTTGTGCCCGAGCCGGCGCTCGACCATCGCCCGGTTGTAGTAGGCGAGCCCGTACTCGGGGTCGCGCCTTATCGCCTCGGTGGCCGCCTCGGCCGCCTCCTCGTAGCGTTCGGTCGCCGCGAGGGCGGCGGAGAGGAAGGTGTAGTGGCGGGCGAGGGGGGCGCTCTGGACCAGGAGCCGGTACTGCTCTGCGGCGTCCTCGTAGTCCTTGCGCCGGAAGGCCCGGCTCGCGCGTCTCTCGGCTGCCGGCGAGGAGAATATGTTCGACGCTATGACCGCGACGGCGAAGACGCCGGCCCACGTCATGAGCGCCCACTGCTGCTGCACGGAGCGGATGAAGAAGAGGCTCAGCGCCATGAGGACCAGTATCGCGTAGGGGAGCAGTCTCCTCCCGAGGTAACCCCAGGCCCTGACCCGCACCAGGTCTTTGTTCGCCGTGTAGACGAGCTGCCAGCTCACGGCCAGGACGATGAGGAGGAGTATGATCGGGAGCGCCGCGCCCGAGCCCATGCTAATCTCCTTCCTCTACGAGGTGCCCACGGACGCGGGCTCGAGATCTTGCAGGACCTCGAGCGCCGGCGCCGCGAGTTCCTCGAAGTCACGCTCGTCGAGGGCGGGTGTGGCTCCTTCGATCGGGACCTGACTCTCCAGCTCCACCCAGCTCTTGCACCCGCCGTAGGATTCGCTGTAGGGGAGCTCCACCGGCTCGGGGAGCAGGTGGGTGCGCAGGACCAGCACGGTGAGCGGCTTCTTCGGGCGCCACCTGAAACGTTTCTCCGCGTACTCCCGGCTCCACATGTGGTGGGGCTCCAGCGCGGCGAGCGCTTCGGGTTCGGAGATCTCGTACGCCCCGACGACCTCGGCGAAGGAGGTGAGGACGATCGGCTCGTCGTCGCGTCGGGAGGGGCTGTCCCGCAACAGGTCGCGGTAGGCGAGTTTGAGAAGCTCGGGCCTCTGGTGCTCGTAGCTCTTGTAGAGCAAAAAGCGCGCCTCGGGGACGGCGAAGGACTTCTCCCGGATGCCGCCCTTGCGTATCAGGAGCGCCGTACGGCCCCGTTCGAGCGCCTCTATGGCCACCGCCCACTCCTTGAGCGCGTGCTTGAGGGAATCCAAAGGGCTCACCTCCCTAATATAATGCGATGCGGTTGCCCAGCGCAATTATATGACGTAGAGGCCAACAGGCTCCGCTCTTACAGGAGGGATGTATGTCGGATCAGGAGAGGGGATTCAGGATCGAGCGGGACTCGATGGGCGAGGTGAAGGTCCCGGAGGACGCGCTCTACGGCGCGCAGACCCAGCGGGCGAAGGAGAACTTCCCGATAAGCGACCTGCGTTTCCCGCGACGTTTCATCCAGGCCCTCGGCGCGATAAAACTCGAGGCGGCTAACGTCAACCACGAACTCGGGCTGCTCGACGGCAGGATCAAAGACGCGATAGTCGCCGCGGCGGAAGAGGTCGTCGAGGGCAGGCTCGACGACCAGTTTGTCCTGGACGTCTTCCAGACCGGCAGCGGCACCTCGACCAACATGAACGCCAACGAGGTCATCTCCAACCGCGCGATAGAGATCCTCGGCGGCGAACGCGGCTCCAGGGACCCTGTGCACCCCAACGACCACGTCAACAAGGGCCAGTCCTCCAACGACGTGATCCCCACCGCTATCCACCTCTCCGCCCTCCTGGCCGTGAACGAGGATCTCATCCCGGCGCTCGAGGGGCTGCAGCGTGCGCTGGAGGAGAAAGCACGCGAGTTCGACGACGTGGTGAAGACCGGACGCACCCACCTGCAGGATGCCACCCCGATCCGGCTCGGCCAGGAGTTCCAGGGCTACGCCGGGCAGATAGAGCGCGGCATCGAGCGGGTGAGGAAGGCCGCCGAAGGTCTCTCGGAGGTCGCCCTCGGCGGGACCGCCGTCGGGACCGGCGTCAACACCCACCCCGAGTTCGCGAGCAGGGTCTGCGAGCGTCTCAGCCGGCGCTTCGGGATCGAGATCAGAGAGACCGGGAACCACTTCCAGGCGCAGAGCGCGATGGACGCGGCGGTGTTCGCGAGCGGGGCGATGAAGACGGTCGCGGCCTCCCTCATGAAGATCTCGAACGACATCCGCTGGATGGGATGCGGTCCGCGGGCGGGCTTCGCCGAGATAGCGCTCCCGGAGCTGCAGCCGGGCTCCTCGATCATGCCGGGCAAGGTCAACCCGGTGATCGCCGAGAGCGTGACGATGGTCTGCGCGCAGGTCTACGGCGACGACGCCACGATAGCCCTCGCCGGACAGAGCGGCAACTTCGAGCTCAACGTCATGCTGCCGGTCATCGCCCACAACCTCCTCGAGGAGATCACGCTGCTCGCCAACGCCTCCGCGAACCTCACCACCCGCTGCGTGACCGGCATAAAGGCGACCGAACGCGGCCCCGAGCTCGTCGAGAAAGGGCTCATGCTCGCCACCGCCCTCGCCCCCGAGATCGGCTACGACAAGGCCGCCGAGATCGCCAAGGAGGCGTACAGGACCGGAAAGACCATCCGCGAGCTCGCCCGCGAGAAGACCGACCTCTCCGAAGAGAGGATCGCCGAGCTCCTCGACGCCCGCAGGATGACCGAGGTGTAGGAAGACATTCCGAAGGAGGTCGCAGCCTCCGCACGGGGTGGAGTGGGGGGCTACGGTGCCAGCGGGCGTGAGCGAACTCTTCTCGCTGGATGGCAGGGTGGCGGTGGTCACCGGGGCGACCGGTGTCCTCGGCGGGGCGATGGCCCGCGGACTCGCCCGTGCCGGGGCGAAGGTGGCCATCCTGGGCAGGCGCGAGCAGCGGGCCCGCGAGGTCGCCTTCGGGATAGAGAAGGAAGAGGGCGAGGCGATTCCCCTCCCGGCGGACGTCCTCGACGGCTCGTCTCTCGAGCGGGCGAGGGAAGAGGTGCTGCGAGAGTGGGGGCGGGTGGACATCCTCGTAAACGCCGCCGGCGGCAACGCCCCCGAGGCCATAACCTCCCCACGCAAGAGCTTCTTCGAGGTGGAGAAGGCGGCCATCGAGCAGGTCGTGGACCTCAACCTGATGGGGACGATCCTGCCCTCGAAGATCTTCGGGGAGGCGATGGTCCGCGCGGAGGAGCCCGAGGGTTCGATCGTCAATGTCTCCTCGATGGCCGCGCAGAGGCCGCTCAGCGGGGTCGCGGCCTACGCCGCGGCGAAGGCGGCGGTGGAGAACTTCACCCGCTGGCTCGCGGTGGAGCTCGCGCGCGCTTACGGGGAGGGGTTGAGGGTCAACGCGATAGCGCCCGGGTTCTTCGTCGGGGAGCAGAACAGAAGGCTGTTGCTCGACGAAGAGGGCAACCTCACCGCCAGGGGAGAGAAGATCATAGAGCACACCCCGGCGGGGCGCTTCGGGGAGCCGGATGATCTGGTCGGGACCGTGGTGTGGCTCTGCGGCCCCTCGGCCAGGTTCGTGAGCGGGGCCGTGATCCCGGTCGACGGTGGGTTCGGAGCCTTCGCGGGCGTCTGAGCTCCGGCCGCGGCGGGATAGAATAAGGTGGAGAACGTGTTCTGTGCTCCCGGCGGCGAGGAGGTATCTGAATGTCCGAGAAGGCTACGCTCGCGGGTGGGTGTTTCTGGTGTCTCGAGGCGGTCTTCGAGGAGCTGCGAGGCATCGAGAAGGTCGAATCCGGTTACTCCGGGGGGCACGTACCGAACCCCACCTACGAGCAGGTGTGCACGGGGACCACGGGGCACGCCGAGGTGGTGCAGCTTACCTATGACCCGGGCGTGATCTCCTACCGGGAGATACTGGAGGTCTTCTTCACCGTCCACGACCCGACCACGCTCAACCGCCAGGGACCGGACGTGGGGACCCAGTACCGCTCGGCGATCTTCTACCACGACGAGGAGCAGCGGCGCACCGCCGAGGAGGTCATCTCCGAGTTCGAGGAGAAGGGTGTCTGGGAGGACCCCATAGTGACCGAGGTCACGCCCTTCGAGGCGTTCTACCCGGCTGAGGAGTACCACCGCGAATATTTCCGCAACCACCCGGACCAGCCGTACTGCCGGGTCGTGATCGCACCGAAGGTGGCCAAGTTCCGCAAGCAGTACCTGGAGAGGCTCAAGGCGTAGGCTACCTGTAGCCGAAAATTTAGCTTCCCTTAACAGTACCTTAAGGTTTCGGAGGGGTGCGGGATGTAAGGTGAGGGGGGTCCGTAAAGGAGCCGGAAGGAGGCGAAAGTGGGACTCTTGCGCGCCGTTTTCGGGCTCATCGTCCTCGTCATCCTGGCACACCTCGCGCTGCTCTACGTGGGGTATACAGCCCCGCAGAACGTGGTGGTCTCCGCGATCTACCGGCTCGGGCCGCTGTTCGAATCGCCGGCGCACCGCTTCGTGACGGCCGGGTTCTACGAGACCGCCCTCGCCGCCGCCGGCGGATACTTCGTCGTCTACCTCCTGCTCGGGGCGCTGCGCCGCAGGATCTTCTAGGGGAGTATGGCGTCCTCCAGGCGCTTCGGGAAGCGCGTCAGGTTGCGGCATCCGTCGTCGGTGACGACCACGAGGTCCTCGATACGCACCCCGCCGAGCCGCGGGTCGTAGAGCCCCGGCTCGACGCTCACGACGTCGCCGGGCAAAAGCTCCTGGTCTGCGGTACCCATGCTCGGGGACTCGTGGATCTCGAGCCCCACCCCGTGTCCGGTGCCGTGGAAGAACCCTTCGGTCAGGGGCTCGCCCTCCCTGCGGTCGTGCAGCATGGTCCTGTAGCCGGCCTCGTGCAGCACCTCCGAGACCTTCGCGTGTACCTCGCGGCCGTTTATCCCGGCCCGGATCATGCCGAGCGCCTCCTCCTGTGCTGCAAGGACCGTCTCGTACATCCGGCGTAGCTCCTGTGCGGGTTCACCCTTGAAGAAGGTGCGGGTCATGTCCGCGTAGTAGCCGCTCGACTGATCCTTCGGGAAGATGTCCAGGACCACGGGTTCCCCCGCCCTCAGGGGGCCAGTGCCGCGCTCGTGCGGGTCGGCGGACTGCGAACCTCCGGCGACGATGGTCGTCCCGCCGGAGCTCGATCCATGGTGCAGGAGCTCTATCTCCATCTCCGAACGCAGGGTATCGCTGGTGAGCGTCTCGCCGCGCCAGAGGAGCGTGCCGTCGTCCGCGACCCCGGCCTCGCACAGGATCTCGACCGCGCGGGCGCAGGCCGCCTCGGTATCGCGCTGGGCCTTCTCGATGTGTGAGATCTCCTCCTCCGTCTTCTGCCGGCGGAGGGAGGCGAAGAGCCCGCCGTCGGGTTCCAGCTCCACTCCCCGGCGGCGCAGCTCGTCCGCGTGGACGACGCCCAGGTTTGGGGGGACGGCGACGGAGGAGGCTCCGAGCTTCTCGAGCAGCGCCGCTGCTGCGGCGCCGAGCGCGCTTCCTCCCTCGCCGAGTTCTCTGGCGAGTGAGGTCAACCCCAGCTCCTCGAAGGAGACGAGCTCGTCCACCCTGGCCTGTCGTTTGGCCCGGCCGTACTCCAGCGCCGAGACGGCCAGGTACTTCCTGCCGGAGACGCGGGCAAGGATCACGGGGTCGGGGGCCAGAAAGCCCGAGAGATGGTAGGCGCTGGCGTCGTGCTCCGGGGCCGAGATGACGAGCAGGTCTCTCTCCTCAGCTGCGGACTGCATCACCCTCCTTCATCGACGACTGCTACGGGCGTGTGTGGGTCATTCTACTACCCGGCGTTCCTATATAATCGCGTTGATGAGCGATCGGGGGGACATGCGTGAGAGAGTGGAGGCGGCGCTAGCCAAAGTGCGCCCGGCGATGCAGGCCGACGGGGGAGACGCCCGCGTCGTGGATTGCGACGAGGAGAGCGGGACCGTGAGCATAGAGATGATCGGCGCGTGCAGCGGGTGTCCGCTCTCCCAGCTCGACTTCGTCTACGCCATAGAGACCTTCATCCGGCGCGAGGTGCCCGAGGTGAGGGAGATACTGGCGGTCTGAGGGGCTACTGCTGCTCCTGCCGCATCGCCCTGAGTGCACCCGGTGGAAGCCCGGCGCGGGCGGCGGCGAGCGCGTCGGTAGCACGCTTGCGGCACAGACGAAGCCTGAGGCGCCTCAGGAATCCTGCCTTCTGCAGTTCCTGGTTTATGAGGTGGGTGAGCGTGATCATGTCGTTCGCGCAGTTGCGGTAGCCGAGGGCACACATCTCGATCCGCACCTCCGAGGGGGAGCCTTCGAGTCCCCGACGTATCTCGGTGGCGCGCTCTACTATTGAGTTCGAGAGCTCTTCAGGCGAGATCTGCTCTCTACCCCTCTTCGAGGGCTTCGTTATGTCCTGCGGCGAGATTCGGCCCAGCCGGATCGTCCTGTGTTTCCTGCGGTGTCCCAGGAGGAAGAACACCGGAACGAGTAGCGCGAGCGGCGCCACCAGGACCAGGGGCGAGCCTGGTATCAGGATCTGCAGGACCGAGATCACCGCTGTCTCGGCGAGAAGAACCGCGAGCAAGTACACCCTGAACATCCCTACCTCTGAGCCGTACGTGACTGAAAACTAATTTTACAGAACAATCGGCAGGGATAATCTACCCCATGTGTGGGCTGTATAATCCTCTTCCGTATGAAAGGGCACACACCTTCTCCGCAGTTCGATGCCGGCCGGCCGGTCACCGGGGCCCTGGAGGTGGTCAGGGAGGTTCTGTTCTCCCCCAGGGCATTTTACGAGGACTTCGAGGCCGGGGGGCCGCTCAGGGGGGCGGTCGTCTTCGTCTGGCTGGTGAGTCTGGTCGCCGCCGTCCTGAGTATGGCGCTCGCGGTGGTGCTGGACGTCGGCGGAGGGATAGACGTGTATCCGCTTCTCGTCCGGGCGGGCGAGGCCGCCGCCTTCGTGGTCCTCTCCCCCCTCGCGCTCGGCGTCGTGGCGGCGGTGTACATGGTGCCGGTCAGGGTCTTCGTGGGCAAGGAGGCCAGGTTCCGCCACCTCTACAGGATGCTCGCGAGCGCCTACTCGGTCATGGTGTTGGGCTGGGTGCCGGTCCTGCAGTCCTTCGCTATCGTCTACGGCATGGTGGTCCTCATGGCGCTCGCGCTGCGCTCGGTCTACAGGGTGCCGGGGCTCATGGCTCTCGTGGTCTCCGTGATAAGCCTCATCCCGATCAGCGCGGGGGCGGTGTGGCTCATCCTCGAGGCGGCGCGCCTGGTCTCGGGCTGAGAAGCTCGTATTCTTCCTGCTCTCGCGCGAGCCGTTGATGGATCTCCTCGGGTACAGAGGCGGCCCCTCCTTTCGAGAGCTCCTTCCTGCCGTAACGCCTGCCGGCGAGCTCGCGCGAGATCGTGAGGTACGCCCTGCGGGTGGCTGCCTCCGCAGCGGGGGTCATATTTCGGGGGAAGACGCCGTACGCGAGATCCTCCCTGAGGCCGAGGGCCGGGGGGGACATCCCGTGCCGCCGCCGCATCTTTAGCCGGAGCTCCCACCTGCGGCGCAGCCGGGCCATCCGCGGTGTTTCGGGGGCCACGTCGAGCGGCCCGCACTCGAAGGGATCCTCAGGGGTGAACCCGAAGGAGTCGGCGAGCAGTCGGGCGGAGCGGCCGGCGCCGCGGAGGAGCAGAAACTCGTACTCCGAGCGCAGCAGGATGAGCTGTGCGTCGTGGTAGGCGCCGAGTCCCGAGAGGGTGGGACGCCGGCCGTCGAGGCCGAGGCGCCCCAGCTCCCCCGATATGGCCCGGAATCGTCGCGCGGCCCCGGTGTATGAGAGGGCGAGGTGCCCGAGACCCAGGAGTAGACCAACGGCTACCGGTATGAGCGCGGCGAAGGGCCCGGCCCACGCGGTCCCGAAGACGGGTGCCGAGAGCAGGACCAGAGACCCCGAGACGAGCGCCGCCGTGAAGCCCGTGACCACGGCCCGGCCCTTTGCTTCCCCGGCCTTCGCGAAGGCTCTGCCGATGGCGTACCAGAGTTCTAGGGCCTCCTCTCCTCCGTGCGGCCCGTCGTTTCGTTCTTGCATGTGCTAGATTCTACCCCCGACGATGCCTCAGCTTCCCGCCAGGACCGACCCCGCTCTGCCAGCGATCTTCACCAACGTCCTGAACCCCTTCGTGGTCTTCAGCGTGCTCTACGCGCTGGTCGCGGTGGAGGCGGGGGCACCGCGCTTCGTAGCGGCGGAGCTGGCGGCCGCGGGTCTAGTCGCCGGGTTCGTGCTCGCGCTGCGGCGCGGTTCGCGGGTGGGGGATTTCTGGCTCTCGAGCCGGGCCGAGCGCCTGCTCCCGGCGGTGGTGCTGCTGGCGGCCTTCGTGGGGTTGCTCGTGGTGCTCCACCTGTTCGGCGCACCCGGTGAGCTCTCCGGGACGACGCTCTCGATGGGCGTCGCTGCCACGGTGGCCGCCGGGATCACCCTCTTCTGGAAGATAAGCGCACACTCCGCCGTCGCGGGGCACGCGGCGGCGGCAGGGCTCCTGCTGCTCGGGGCCGGTGGGCTGCCGTTTCTGCTCGTATTGCCCCTGGTGCTCTGGGCCCGCGTGTCGGCCGGAGCGCACACCCCCTCCCAGGCCCTCGCCGGGGCCGGGCTCGGGGCCGTGTGCGCCGGGCTTTTTCTGGCGGGATGAGAGAGGCCCGCAGGAGGTGCGCCTCCTGCGGGCCTCCGCACGTGACCCCACCGGGATTCGAACCCGGGTTTTCGCCGTGAGAGGGCGATGTCCTTGGCCGCTAGACGATGGGGCCAGATCCAGGCAGGGCAAGAGTTTAGCCCATTACGGCCGGTTCGTCAAAGCAGGTCGCGGGCGCGCAGCTTCTGCAGCACGTTGTCCATGCGCCGCAGGCAGCGCTCTCTGCCTATGAGCTCCATCGTCTCGAAGAGCCCGGCGCTCACGGTGCGACCGGTGGTGGCGAAGCGCAGCGGGTGGATCAGGTGCCGCGCCCCCTTCTCCTTCTCCGCCGCGAGCCCCCGGACGCAGCGCTCTATCTCGTCGGCGGTCCACTCCGTGAGCGCGGCGAGACGGTCTCGCAGCTCGGGCAGATTCTCCCGGACGAACTCCTTCCCGAACTGCTTCTCGAACTCGTCCGGTGCGTACTCCAGGGTGCCGCCGTAGAAGTAGCCGATGGCATCCGGGATCTCGGTGGTGAGGCTGATGCGCTCCCTGAGCAACTCCATGATCCTGGTGAGGCGCTCCATGTCGCGCTCGAGCTCCTCTTTTGTCGCCACGCCGCGTTCTGCGAGGAGGGGGGCGGCCATCATCGCCAGCTCCTCCGGGCTCTTGCGCCGGAGGTAGACGGCGTTTATCGCGGTGAGCTTCTGCACGTCGAAGATCGCCGGGTTGCCGCTCACCTTCTCCAGCCGGAAGCGCTCGGCGAGCTCCTGGGGTGAGAAGATCTCCTCGTCCGCGGCGTAGCCGGCCCCGAGGAGCGCCAGGTAGTTGAAGAGCGCTTCGGGGAGGTAGCCCTGCTCGGCGAAGTCCTCGACGCTCGCCGCCCCGTGGCGCTTGGACAGTTTCTTTCTGTCCGGCCCGAGGACCTGAGGGACGTGGGCGAAGGCCGGCAGCTCGTGCCCGAGCGCCCGGTAGATCAGGATCTGACGCGGCGTGTTGGAGAGGTGGTCGTCGCCCCTTATGACGTGGCTGATCTCCATCGCCGCGTCGTCTACCGCGGCCGCGAAGTTGTAGGTGGGCGTGCCGGTGGACTTCATGAGCACGAAGTCCTCGATGTTCTCGTTCTCGAAGGTTACCGGCCCGCGGATCACGTCCTCGACGATCGTCTGTCCCTCGCGCGGGGTCTTGAACCGGATCGTATGCGGCTCCCCGGAGCGTACCCTCCTCAAGGCCTCCTCGGGGTCCATCTCGCGGTACTCGCCGCCGGTGTAGATGGGGCTCCTGCCCTCGGCCCTGGCCCGCTCGCGGAAGCGGGCCAGCTCCTCGGTGGTCGCGAAGTCGTAGTAGGCCGCGCCCTTCTCAAGCAGCCGCTGCGCGGCTGCCCGGTAGACCTCCAGCCGCTCGGTCTGGCGGTAGGGACCGTAGGGGCCGCCGACCTCGGGCCCCTCGTCCCAGTCAAGCCCGATCCAGCGCAGCGAGCGCTCGAGCTGCTCGACCGACTCCTCGGTCGAGCGCTCGAGGTCGGTGTCCTCGATCCTGAGCACGAACGTACCGCCGTGCTTGCGGGCGAAGAGCCAGTTGAAGAGCGCCGTCCTCACCCCGCCGACGTGGAGCTTCCCGGTGGGGCTCGGCGCGTAGCGTACCCTTACCTCTCTTTTCTCCATGAACCTAAACTTAGCATACGGCCGGCGGCGCTGCCCCTACCGGCGGCAGACGAGTACCTCGAGCGTCCTGGGGCCGTGGACGCCCTCGACCCGGTCGAGCTCGATGTCGGAGGTGGCCGAGGGCCCGGAGACGAAGACGATGGATCTCCCCTCCCGCACGCCCCCTTCGAGCCTCCTTACCGCCTCGGGGACGAGCTCCACTATCTGATCTTCGTAGATCACGCACAGGTGGTAGTCGGGGAGCAGCGTGAGCGCCCGCCTTCCCTGCATCCTGCCGCCGTCGAGGACGACGGTGCCGCTCTGGGCTATCCCCAGGGCGCAGCCGGAGAGGACCCCGTCGCTCGCGTCGAGCTCCTCGCTCGTGAGCGGTCTTCCGCCCTCCCCGTCGCGCAGCGCCTCCACACCCTCCGGGATCCACCCATCCGGCACCCCCGGCGCGACGACGAGCCTCCGCGCGCCGCGTCGCGCGAGGGCCTCCCTTATCGCTTCCGGCAGCTCCTCCTCCCCGACCCGCCGCACGCTCGCCCGGTACTCGGAGACGTTCTCGACGAAGCGCCCCACGACCTCTTCGTGCGGAGAGACGCTCTCGACGCGGTAGCTCCTCTCGACGGAAACGTCCTCCGGGCTCTCCTCCTGCGGCACGTCGCGGGTGGCGAGGCGGATGCGGCGCAGGATCTCCTCCCTCGCCTGGCTCATCCGCGCTCCCTCCTCCACCACTCGCGGAAGGTCTTGCGCGGGACGGCCTCCAGGTCGCGCACGGCGGTCCACCCGGAGAGGGGGCCAGGGAGGCGGCGTATCCTCCCGCCCCGCGCGAGCGGCCACTGCCCGGCGCGGGCGAGCTTTTGCGCGGCCTCGTAGAGGCGGCGGTCGGCGAAGGTGCGCGCCAGAGTGCGCATCGCCGCGCCCTCCGGGTCGAGCTTCGCGGCCGGGGAGCCCGAGTCCTGGCGGTTTCTCACGACCCTTCCGCGCAGGTGGATCAGGACCTCCGGGATGTTTATCTTCACCGGGCAGACCTCGTAGCACGCCCCGCACAGCGACGAGGCGTAGGGGAGCGAATCCGGGCCCTTCCTCCCGAGCCCGGTGAGCTGGGGGGTTAAGATCGCGCCGATCGGACCCGGGTAGACCGAGCCGTAGGAGTGGCCTCCCACCCGCTCGTAGACCGGGCAGACGTTCAGGCACGCCGAGCAGCGGATGCACCTCAAGGCCTGTCTTCCCTTCGGGTCGGAGAGCGCCTGTGTCCTGCCGTTGTCGAGCAGCACCAGGTGGAACTCCCGCGGCCCCTCCCCGGAGGAGGTCCCGCTCCAGAACGAGGTGTAGGGGTTCATCCGCTCTGCGGTGGAGGAGCGTGGGAGGAGCTGCATGAAGACCTCGAGGTCACGCCAGGTCGGGACGACCTTCTCTATCCCCATCACCGTGACGAGAACCTCGGGGAGGGTCGTGCACATCCTGCCGTTCCCCTCCGACTCGACCACGCAGATGGTCCCCGTCTCGGCGACGGCGAAGTTGGCCCCGCTGATGCCGACCTTCGCCGCGAGGAACCGCTCGCGCAGGTAGCGCCGGGCGGTCTCGGTGAGGTCGCGCGGGTCGTCCGAGAGGTCCTTCGCGCCGAGCTTTTCGCGGAAGAGCTCCCGGATCTCGGCGCGGTTCTTGTGGATCGCCGGGACCAGGATGTGCGAAGACTCCTCGCCGGCGAGCTGGATGATGAGCTCTGCGAGGTCGGTCTCGACCGCCTCGATTCCTTCCTTCTCCAGGTGATCGTTGAGCCTGATCTCGTCTGTCGCTATCGACTTGACCTTGACGACCTCGCGCGCCCCGTGCCCCTTTGCGATGCCCGCGACGATCCTGTTCGCCTCCCGCGCGTCGCGCGCCCAGTGGACCTCTCCTCCGGCCTTCGTTACGGACTCTTCGAGCCGCACCAGGTACTCGTCCAGGTGCCTCAAGGTGCGCTCTTTGATCGCCGCGCCCGCCTCCCGCAGCTCCTCCCAGTCCGGCAGCTCCGAGACGGCGGCCGCTCGCTTTTTGCGGATCGTCGCGGTCGCGTGCCCCAGGTTCCTCCTGAGCTGGCTGTCGGCGAGCGCCTCGCGCGCGAGCGCCTGGAACGGTCTCTCCGAAACCTTCATCTCTCCTCCTCGCTCGCCAGTATCTCGGCGAGGTGCACGGTCCTCACCCCGGTCCTCTGCCGCGAGAGCGCGCCCCCGATGTGCATCAGGCAGGAGTTGTCCGAGGCGCAGCAGACCTCCGCCCCACTCGAGAGGACGTTCGCGACCTTGTCCGCGAGCATCGCCGCCGAGGTGTCGGCGTTCTTGACTGCGAAGGTCCCCCCGAACCCGCAGCACTCCTCCGCCTCGGGGAGCTCGACGAGGTCGATGCCGCGCACCGCCTCGAGCAGCCTCAGCGGGGCGTCCCCGACCTTTATCATCCTCAGGGAGTGGCAGGTCGGGTGGTAGGTGACCCGGTGTGGGTAGTAGGCCCCGACGTCGGTGGTCCCGAGCTTCTTTACGAGAAACTCCGAGAGCTCGAAGACGCGAGGAGCCAGGGCCTCGACCTCGCGGGCGAGGGCGGCGTCCCCGGCGAGCCCGGCGGCCATCGGGTAGAGCTCCCTCACCATCCCGACGCACGAGCCGGAGGGTGCGACGATGACCTCGTAGGGGGAGAAGACCTCGACGAAGCGGCGCACCAGCGGGATCGCCTCGCGCTGGTAGCCGGTGTTGAAGTGCATCTGACCGCAGCAGGTCTGCTCCCGGGGAAAGTCGACCTCGACCCCGAGGCGCTCGAGGACCTTCACGGTCGCGATCCCGGTCTCCGGGAAGAGGGTGTCGTTGAAGCAGGTTATGAAGAGGGCCGCCCGCACCACCGACCTCAGTTCGCCCGGGCGAGCTCGTCCTCGTCGGTCTCGGCCACGACGACCTCGACCCCGGCGAGCTCTATCTCGCGCAGCATCTCAGGGGAGGCTCCGGAGTCCGTGATCAGGACGTCCACCTCCTTGAGGGAGGCTATCTTCGCCAGAGCGACGACCCCGAGCTTGGTGTTGTCCGCGACGACGATGACCTTCTGCGCTGCCTCGACGAGGCAGCGGTCGGTCTCGGCCTCGGCGATGTTGGGGGTGGTGAGCCCGGCCTCGGGGTGGATGCCGTGCACCCCGAGAAAGAGGATGTCGGCGTTGAGCGTGCGCAGCGTCCGCTCGGCGAAGGGCCCTACCAACGCGTCGGAGGGGGTGCGGAAGATGCCGCCTGAGAGCACTATCTGCTCCCAGCCGTTCTCCTGCAGCGTGAGCGCGATGTTCGTCGAGTTGGTGATGAAGGTCAGCTCCCGGGAGGCCCGCCGCAGGAGGCTCGCGATGTGCCAGGTGGTGGTGCCGGCGCTCAGCGCGACGGTGTCCCCGTCCTCTATCATCGGCAGTGCCGCCCGCGCGATGGCCGCCTTCTCCGCCCGGTTGAGCCTGCGTTTGTACTCGAAGTGCGGCTCCCTGGCCGTCTTGGGTACGGGGACGGCCCCGCCGTGCACCTTCTTGAGGAGCCTCTTCTTCGAGAGCGCCTCGAGGTCTCGCCTTATGGTCATGTCCGAGACCCCGAGCTTCTCCGAGAGGTCCATCACCGAGACGCTGCCCCGCTCCTCGAGTTCTCTGAGTATCGCCTCCCGCCTCTGCTCCGCGAGCATGTTATCTTCCACCTTTCGAGGACCCTCCGACACACCAGCACGCCAATAATATACGCCCGCTTCAAAATGCGGCAACGAGGCCGTACTTTATGGTTGGATTTTGTCTTCCACGAAGGAGGAGCGGATGCCGGTCGGTCGCTGCAGGTGCAAAAGGATCCGGATAGAGACGGAAGGCGATCCGGGGGAGGTGATCTACTGCCACTGCCGGGACTGCCGGCGCTCGAGCGGGCCCCGGTCTCGCTGTTCTGCGGCTACAGGCGAGAGAGGGCGCGGGTGTACGGGGAGCCTGCCGCCTACGAATCCTCCCCGGGGGTCTACCACTCGTTCTGCGCGACCTGCGGCAGCCCCATCTCCTACGGGGACGAGAGGCTGCCGCAGATGGTCTACTTCCCGATAGGCGTCTTCGACGAGCCGGAGCGTCTCCCGCCCCGGGTGCACGAGTGGACCTCCCGGCGGCTGCCCTTCTTCGAGGTCGCGGACGACCTGCCGCGCCACGCGGAGGGCTGCGTCCCCCGCTGACCCGCTACCGGGCGAACTTCGGGACCGAGGTGTCCACGGCGACGTCGACTAGGTACGGCCCCTCTGCTTCGAGCGCCCGTCCGAGAGCCCCTTCGAGGTCCTCGGGCCTCTCGACCGCCTCGCCGTCCGCGCCGAGCCCGCGGGCCACCTGCACCAGGTCTATCCCCGGCATGTCGAGCCCGGGCACGCTATCGGAGATCCCGAGCGCGTTCCGGTAGCTCTTGAGGATCGTGTAGCCGCGGTTGTTTATGACGATCGTGGGGATCGCGAGGCCGTTCCGGGCTGCGGTCCACAGCGACTGGATCGAGTACATCGCAGACCCGTCCCCGATGACGCAGACCACCGGCCTTTCGGGCATCGCGAGCTTGAGCCCCACCGAGGCCGGCATGCAGAAGCCGAGACCACCGGCCGCCGAGGTGTGGTACCCGACCGGGTCGTTCGTCCTGACGTACCTGTGCAGGACGACCTTGCTCGAGGTGGACTCGTCGGCGACGACCGCGTCCTCCGGCAGCGCGCGGGCTATCTGCCACATCACGTAGTCCACGCTCATCGGCACCGTGGCCCCGGGCTCCGGCGGCTCCTCCCACGCCGGGGGGGCCGGACGGTCGGCCTCCGGCAGCAGCTCCGCGAGGCCCGCCGCGGCGAGCGCGACGTCGCCGAAGATGCTCCTCCCGAGCGGGGCGCGGGCGGCCTCCTCGGGATCGTCGGTGATCTGGACGACCTCCGTCCCCTCGCGCACGACCTCCCCGGGGACGTACGGGTAGTAGGGGAAGACCGCGGAGCCCAGAACCAGCACGGCGTCGTGTGGAGCCAGGATCTCCGAGACCCCCTTCTGGGCGAGCGGCAAAAAGCCCATGAAAAGAGGATGCCCCTGCGGGAATCCGGCGAGGGCGACGATCCCTTCCTGCCACACCGGCGCCTTGATCCTCTCGGCGAGCGCCACCACCTCGTCGAAGCTGCGCGAGCGGGCGACCCCGGGCCCGACCACGATCGCCGGGCTGTGTGCCCCGCGCAGGACTTCTGCCGCCCGCTCGATCGCCGCCGGGTCCGGCGCGACCCGGTGCGAGACCTCGTGGGAGTGGGGCATCTCGCACTCCGCGTCCCAGTCGTCCATCGGCACCGAGACGAAGACGGGCCCGCGCGGCGGCTGCATCGCGGTGTGGTAGGCGCGCAGGATCTCGGAGGGCACCTCCTGCGGGCGCCGGGGCTCATGGCTGCGTTTGACGTAAGGCCTCGCCAGCTCCACGAGCCTGCCGGTAAGGAGCGGCTCGAGGTTTATGTGCCTCCGGTCCTGCTGACCTGCGGTCACGACGAGCGGGGTCCGGTTGTGCCAGGCGGTTACCAGCGCGCCCATCGCGTTCCCCAGACCCGGCGCGGTGTGCAGATTGACGAGCGCGGCGTTCCCGGTACCCTGCGCGTAGCCGGTCGCCATTCCGAGGGCGCTCGCCTCCTGCAGCGCGAGCACGTAGCGGAAGTCTTCCGGGAAGTCCTCGAGGAAGGTGAGCTCGGTCGAGCCCGGGTTGCCGAAGATGGTCGTCATCCCGAGCCTCCTCAGAAGCTCGTGCGTGACCTCGCGGACCGTCGCCATCGCCCTACCCCTTTCGGAACGAAACACCCTGTCCCGGCAAATATAGCAGAGCTTCCGCGGAGTCCGGACAGGCAGGACGGGCACCCGTGCCCGGGAGCCGGAGCTCCTGGCTGAGAGGTCGAACGCCGGCTTGGGACTGTAGTCGTCGTGCAGGAGCCGGAACTGGTGGAAGATATCCGGGTTGGAGCTGTCGGCGTCGTGCAGGTCGAAGAGCTCGTAACGGGTGACGTTTGTAGTCGTCCCGGCACTCGTGGACAGTGCGGATTGTCTTCTCCAGCACCGCCGCCCGCTGCTTATAGGAGCGATCGCGGCCGGTAGGCCAGCCGTTCTCGTGATGTGGATGGGTACTGAAGCGGAGATGCCGGCCGTGGCATCCAGGACTCTCGCAGCGTCCGCAGCACGCTCGCGACCATGTCCTTCAGGTTCCCCGGCTGCCCGTCAGGCGCAACGGGCCGGAACACGCCGGGGAAAAGTCCAGCCCTACGTATTCCAGAGCCGCGATGAACTACCGTCCACCGAGCCTGCCTGTGGCGCTCCAGAAGGCGTCTTGCGGGCCGACGGTCGGCACCGCGTTGAAACCGATCTTGAGGTGGCCGTAGCCGAGACGGCACGCTTCATCCTTAGCGGGGATCACACCCCGCACCAGGGCCTCCCGCACGTTCGGGAACGCGCCGTCCAGGATGGGGAGGGTGGTAAGGTTCGGCTCCTGGGTGAGCCGGATGTCATCCGGGAGCGCCCCGCAACGCCGCACCTGCTCCCGCACGAAGCTCACTTACCCGTCCACGTCGCCGCTTTTTGGAACAGCACAACCAGATCCAGCCGGCGGCCGTCTCCGGCGTACTGCTCGACGTCTTCGTGGGTGCTGGTAGTGACCGCCCCGTTCGCCGGCGAGTCGTGGAAGGGCACGTAGCTCCGGACGACAAACTTCCTTCCCGCCCCGCAAGGTCAACGGGGGCGCGTCCCCGGACCCCACATCAGACGACCATCCCCCGGATGCCCTGCGCCACGCTTCTTTCATGATCCCCCCTGGCGGCCCGGCAACGGCGTGACTAGCCCCGCACAGATCCCGGCGATGGTCGCCGGACCGTGGATGTCGTGGAGGATCGCGAGCGAGAACTCGCCCAGCAGAACGATCACCCCCGTGTAAAGAGCGAGCTGACGCTCCGAACCTTTTCTTCTGAGGAGCACGCCGGTCGGAACTCCGAATAGCACGCAGATCCCGGCGGCGAGGCCGGGGCCACCGGCGGCGTAGCCAGCCACGGCTGCGACCCAGTACACGATGAACAACGAGGTGATCGGGGGAACCCGCGCTCCTCCCCGAAAGAGCAGCACGGACAAACCTCCCACGAGCCCGAAAACCGCGACGGAGTTGCCGGCGCCGTGCGGCTGCCAGGCGTAACCGGCGAGCTCACCCGCCATGCCGCCCGCTAGGTACAGAGCGAACCAGCGACGGCTGCCGAATAAACGCTCGGCCGCTCCGCCGACGACCACGAGGGCGACGCCGTTGGAGGCGAACTGCCACCACCCGTCCGACTGGACCAGAAGCGGCGAAAGAAGCCGCCACCACTGACCCGCGAGGAGCGCTCCGGGGTCCCGGCGGAGTGTGTCCAGCACCACCGGGTAGAGGATGCCGATGATGCTCACTGCCGAGGTGATGACGAGCACCGATATCGTCGCTGCCGGCAAGCGTCGCCGGCTGACGCTTCCCGTCAGGGGCGTTACAGCCCTCTGCTTCCGATGCTCGTCGAGTTGCATGCCGTCTCCCAGCCTCGCTTCCCTGCACCGCATCCAACGTTAACACAGTCAGTATAAATTTACAATCACTATAAATTTAGAGTTGGTATACTGAAGATGTCATGAGCGTGGACAGGGAACCGGGTCTACGGGAACGCAAGAAGGAGAGGACACGGCGGGCTATCTCGGACGTGGCGATGAGGTTGTTCGCCGATAGGGGTTTTGACAACGTGACGGTAGCGGAGGTGGCGGAGGCGGCGGAGGTCTCTCTGAGCACGGTCTTCAACTACTTCCCCACGAAGGAGGATATCTTCTTCGATCGGCAGGAGGATGTCGAGCAGGAGTGGGGTGAGGTCGTGAGGGGGCGCAAGCCGGGGGAGTCTGCCGTGGCGGCGCTGCGACGCCACTACTTCGAAGCATTGGAGCGCCGCGAGCCGCGCTCCGGCATTGCTGAGGGTCTGGTCACCTTTCACCGTATGATCGAGGAGAGCCCGGCGCTGAGGGCGCGGGAGCGGGAGATAGGCGAGCGCGGCGTGGAGGCTCTGGCCCGCACCCTGGCGGAGGAAGCGGGCGCGGATCCGGACGACATAACTCCCCGGGTGGTCGCGAACCAGGTGGCGGGCGTCTACGGCGCCCTGTATAACGAGGGCCGCCGGCGGCTTCTGGCGGGCCAGAGCGTCGAGGAGGCTTACCCGTTCCTTCTGCGTGCCGCGCGGCGCGCGTTCGACCTGCTGGAAAACGGCGTCGGCGACTACTGCATCCGGCCTGGCTGACCGGAACTCCCGCGGATCGTTGCCGTACAATGTTTTGGTGGTTTCTCTGGAAGAGGGAGGGCGCACTTGAAGGCTGTTAGGGTGAAGGAGCACGGCGGCCCGGAGATCCTTGGCTACGAGGATGTTCCCGAGCCCGAGCCGAAAGCTGGCGAGGCGCTCGTGCGGGTCGCCGCCGCCGGGGTCAACTACATAGACACCTACCACCGCTCGGGTCTCTACCCGACGGAACCCCCTTTCACCCTCGGGCTCGAGGGTGCGGGAGAGGTAGTCGCTGTCGGGGAGGGTGTGGAGGAGGTGAAGCCCGGCGACTACGTGGCCTGGGCGAGCGTTCCCGGCTCCTACGCCGAGTACGTCGCCGCCCCGGTGGATAAGCTCGTCCCGGTGAACGTGACGCTCGTCGAGGCGCGGGTCGCCGCCGCGGCGATGCTGCAGGGGATGACCGCCCACTACCTGACCCACAGCGCCTTCCCGCTCGAGGAGGGGCAGACCGCGCTCGTGCACGCCGCCGCGGGTGGCGTGGGGCTGCTCTTGGTGCAGATGGCGAAGATGCGCGGGGCGCGCGTCATCGGCACTGCCGGGACGGAGGAGAAGGCCAACCTCGCGAAGGGCTCCGGCGCGGACGAGGTCATCGTCTACACCAGGGAGGATTTCGTCGAGAGGACTAAAGAGCTGACCGGCGGCGAGGGGGTCCACGTCGTCTACGACGGGGTCGGGAAGGCCACCTTCGACGGGGACCTCGACGTGCTCAGGCTGCGGGGGTACCTGGTCCTCTTCGGTCAGTCGAGCGGGCCGGTGCCGCCGGTGGACCTGCAGGTTCTGAACCAGAAGGGCGGGCTCTTCGTCACCCGGCCCTCGCTCGCCCACTACACCGCGACCCGTGAGGAGCTTATGTGGCGGGCCGAGAGCGTCCTCTCCTGGATCGGGCAGAACAACCTCCAGGTGCGCATCGGCGCGACCTACCCGCTCGCCGAGGCGGCGCAGGCCCACCGCGACCTCGAAGGCCGCAGGACGACCGGCAAGCTCATCCTGGTGCCGTGATGAGGATGGATGCGAACCTCGGGGTGGAGGGAACCCCGCTGCGCGAGATGCAGAGGACGGCGGCCGCGGCCGAGGAGCTCGGATTCTCCGGGCTCTGGAGCACCGAGACCAAGCACGACGGGTTCCTGCCGCTCGCGCTCGCCGCCTCCGGGACCGAAAGGATAGAGCTCGGCAGCGCGGTCGCGATCGCCTTCTCCCGCTCGCCGATGGTCACCGCCCAGCTCGCCTGGGACATCCAGGCCCTCTCCGGAGGCCGCCTCATCCTCGGGCTCGGCACCCAGGTCAAGGCGCACGTCGAGAAGCGCTTTTCGATGCCCTGGAGCCGTCCGGCGGCGAGGATGCGCGAGTACGTCCTGGCGCTGCGTGCGATCTGGCACACCTTCCAGACCGGAGACGAGCTGAACTTCCGCGGCGAGTTCTACCGCCACACGCTCATGACGCCCTTCTTCAACCCCGGCCCGATAGAGCACCCCGGGATTCCGGTCTACATCGCCGGGGTGAACACCCGCCTCGCCCGGGTGGCGGGAGAGGTCTGCGACGGCTTCCACGTCCACCCCTTCCACAGCCCCGAGTACGTCAGGAAGGTCGTCCTGCCCGCGATCTCCGAGGGCGCCCGCGCGGCGGGACGCGACCCCCGGGAGATAAAGCTCGCCACGAGTGCCTTCGTTATCACCGGACGCGACGAGGAGGAACGCTCCCGGAGGCGGGAGGAGATGCGCTCCCAGATCGCCTTCTACGCCTCGACCCCGACCTACCGCACCGTGTTCGAGGCCCACGGCTGGCAGGAGGTGGGGGAGGAGCTCTCGAGGCTCGCTCGCCGCAAACGGTGGGAGGAGATGCCGCGCCTCGTCACCGACGAGATGCTCTCCGCCTTCGCGCTCGAGGCCGCCCCGGACGAGGTCGGACCGGCACTGCGGGAGCGCTACGAAGGCCTCATAGACCGCGTCGCCCTCTACGCGCCCTTCGTACCCGGCGAACGAGACGACTTCTGGCGGAGACTCGCCGGTTCGGCCGGCTAGACCACACCACCCCGGTACTCCGTGACGGAGCCCCTGACCGGGGCTCCACATCTTTTCCCCCGCGTTCGTACGACATTCTGCTTGACGTTCGGGATATAAAGACATATCTTATAATGCAAAGATATGTCTATGAATCAAGAGGAGAAAGCGATGGCTGCGAGGGGCATGCGTGGTGGCGGGGGATTCTTCCCTGGGCCGTTCGGGACCGGCGGAGGGGGTCCGTTCAGGGATTTTCCCGGGAGGATGTTCGAGGGTGGCCACAGGAGGATGGGCCAGGGGGAGGTGAGGGCTGCGATCCTGGTGTTGCTGGAGGAGCGGCCGATGCACGGGTATCAGATCATCCGGGAGATCACAGAGCGTAGCGGGGGGATGTGGCGGCCGAGTCCGGGATCGGTATATCCGGCTCTGCAGCAGCTCGAGGATGAGGGGCTTGTCAGGATCGAACAGGAGGAGGGGCGAAAAGTCGTACATCTCACGGAGGAGGGGCGGAGGTATGTGGCCGGGCATCGAGAGGAGCTTGGTGCGCCTTGGGAGGCGGCGAGCAAGAACTTCAGCGAGGAGTTTCTTGAAATGCGCGGGCTCGTCGAGCAGGTGGCTGTGGCCGCGATGCAGGTGGTGCAGGCGGGCTCCGGTGAGCAGGTAGCCGAAGCACGACGTCTCCTGACGGAGACCCGTCGGCAGCTGTACCGGGTTCTGGCGGGCGAGTAGGAAGGTACGACGGGTGTTGAGGTGGTTTGCCGCCGGGATCGCCAGCTGCACCACCTCCCCCCGGCTCACCACCTGCCACGCCCTTGTTGCCGGCGTGGGATGGTGGAGCGGACGGGTCCCGGTCCGGCTGGCGCCAAATAATCGTCGCTTGATCAGGGTTCGTCATTTGCGCCGATACCACGTTCCGCGGTCGAAACTGGCGGCGTATCCAGCCTGCACGGCGTGCGCGTGGGCACTCGTGTTCGCCGGCGCGAGCTTCTACTGGGCCCCCGGAGGGACCGCGGCCACAGGCACCTTGAGTCCCGGGATCGTGGCGTCCTCCGGCGCCCCGTACTTCACTGCGCTCGTGTGAGCGACCGGCGCCTTGAAGGCCCTCGCCGGGCTCGCCGTGCTGGCGCTCGTCCAGCCGTGGAGCCCGGCGAGGCTCCGCCGACCGCTGCTTGTCTTCACCTGGGTCGCGGGGGCGCTGCTCGCCCTCTACGGCGGCGCGAACCTGCTCGTCCGTGGGCTTATGGCCGCCAGCGTCATCGGCACACCCCCCTCCATGCACTCGCCAGCCGCCTTCTGACACCTGGTGCTCTGGGACCCGTGGTTCCTGCTCGGCGGAGTGCTCTTTCTGGCAGCGGCCTGGCAGGCCGGCCGCGGATCCGGGCAGCGGGGTTGAATGCCGCACAACGTCAAACTATCATCTAGATGTCATGTCCAGTACGGAGTACAGTGTACGGGTGGAGGTCGTCGAGGACTACGGGGCGATGAGCCGGGCGGCGGCGCGGGTGGTGGCGGCGCGGCTGCGGGAGAATCCTGAGGCGGTGATGCTCCTTCCCACGGGTTCGACGCCGCTCGGGATGTACGGGGAACTGGTGAAGATGCATCGGGAGGAGGGGCTTTCGTTCGCGAGGGCGACGTTCTTCAACCTGGACGAGTATCTGGGGCTTCCGGCGGGGCATCCGGCGAGCTACCACGAGTACATGTGGAGGAACCTCTTCGGGCTGGTGGATGTGGATCCAGGGAGGGTGCACGTTCCGGACGGGACGGCGGGAGACCCGGAAGATGAGTGCGAGCGGTACGAGGTGGGGATCCGGGAATCCGGGGGGGTGGATCTGTGTGTGCTCGGGATCGGACGCAACGGGCACATAGGGTTCAACGAGCCGGGTTCCTCTTTCGCCTCGCGCACCCGCGTCGTCGAGCTCTCCCGCTCCACCCGTCGGGCGAATGCGGGGGATTTCAGCGAGGGAGCGGTGCCAGAGCAGGCGATCACGGTCGGGATGCGCACGATCTTCGGGTCGAGGGAGATAGTGCTCCTCGCGTCCGGCAAGAACAAGGCCGGAGCGGTCGCGGAGGCGCTGAAGGGTCCGGTCACCGAGGAGGTTCCGGCCTCGATGCTGCAGAAGCACCCGCGGGCGCTCTTCCTGCTCGACCGCGAGGCCGCCTCTTCGTTGCGGAGAAGGGTCGCTTGAGCACGCTGGCCCTCCGCGGGCGGGTCGTCTCCGGGAGGAAGGTGCTCGAGGACGCCTGGGCGCTCGTCGAGGGCGGCGTCATCCGGGCGTTGGGAGGAGGGCCGTTCGAGGCCGACGAGACGGTAGAGGTTCCCGATTGTTTTCTCGTGCCCGGCTTCGTGGACCTGCAGGTCAACGGTGCCTTCGGGGTGGACGTCGCGACAGAGCCGGAGAGGCTCGGGGAGCTCTCTGCGAAGCTCCTTCCCACCGGGACGACCTCCTACCTCCCGACGGTGGTCTCACGGCCGCTCGGGGAGTATGCCGCGCTCCTCTCCCGGCTCACCCTCGGGAGGGATGGGGCGGAGCCGCTCGGGGTGCACCTGGAAGGACCGTTTTTGAACCCGCAGAAGCGGGGGGCGCACCCGGAGGAGAACCTCTCGGCCCCCGATGCGGCGGCCCTCTCGGAGATGCTCGAGGCGGCCCCGGTGCGGCTGATCACGCTCGCACCGGAGCTTCCCGGGGCCGACGCTCTCGTGGAGCTCGCCGTGGAGCGTGGGGTTACGGTCTCTTTGGGGCACTCGGACGCGGACTACGAGACGGCCCGGAGGGCCTTCGACCTCGGAGCGCGCGGTGCGACACACCTGTTCAACACGATGAGCCCGCTGCACCACCGGCGTCCCGGGCTGCCGGGGGCCGCAATCTCCAACGCGCGGGTGGTGTGCACCATCATCGCCGACGGGCGGCACGTCCACCCGGACGTTCTCGACCTCGTCTGCGCGAAGCTCGGTCCGCGGAGGATGGCGCTCATCACCGACGCCATCTCCGCCGCCGGGATGGGGGAGGGGGAGTACACCCTTGCGGGCCGGCGGGTCTACCTGCGCGACGGGGTGCCGGAGCTCGCGGACGGGACGCTTGCGGGGAGCGTGCTCACGATGGACGAGGCGCTCAGGAACATAATCACGTTCACCGGATGTACCCTCCCCGAGGCGGTAATGATGGCCTCCACCACCCCCGCCCGGCTCGTCGGCGCGCGCGGGAAAGGCGTGCTCTCTCCCGGAGCCGACGCGGACATCGTGGCTCTCTCGCCGGAGCTCGAGGTCGTCGCGGTCTGGAAGGGCGGCGCGCTGCGCTACGGCAGCCCCTGATCCACAGCCTCCAGCAGAGCCCGCGCCACCGCCCGCCGCTGCGGGTTGATGCTCTCCCCCTCACGGGTGGGATGCACCCGGTTGGTGAGCAGGATGACGAACGCGCGGCGCCTCGGGTCGATGACGAGCGAGGTCCCGGTGAAGCCGGTGTGCCCCGCCGTCTGCGGGGAGGCGAGGTCGTCCATGTACCACTCCCGGTCGAGCTCGAACCCGAGCCCCTGGGCGCAGCCGGGGAGGTGCGGTGTCTGGTCGGAGAGCATCTCCCGCACCGAGCTCTCCTTCAGGATGCCTCCGCCGCCGTCGAGCAGAGACTGCGCCAGCGCCGCAAGGTCCCGGGCCGTGGAGAAGAGCCCGGCGTGCCCCGCCACGCCCCCGAGGGCGTGGGCGTTCTCGTCGTGCGCGATGCCGCGCACCATCCCGCGGTCCGGTTTGTACTCGGTGGCGGCGATGCGTGGGCGCATGCTCTCCGGTGGGTTATAGAAGGTGTCGGTCATGCCGAGCTGCGCGGTGATGTTCGCCCTGACGTAGTTATCGAGCGGCATCCCCGAGACGCGCTCGACGAGCCAGCCCGCCAGGATCATGTTCGGGTCCCCGTAGAGGTGGCGGGTGCCGGGCTTTGCGAGAAGCGGCACCCCGTAGACCGCGGATACCCGCTCTTCGTGGGTGGAAAGCTCCTCCAGGTCGACCAGCGCGGGAAGCCCGGAGGTGTGGGTGAGGAGGTGGCGCGGCGTGATCCTCTCCTTCCCCCTCCCGGAGAGGCGCGGGAGGTATCCTGCCACCGGCTCGTCGAGGTCGAGGTGGCCGCGCTCGGCGAGCTGCACCGCGGCCATGGCGGTGAAGAGCTTGGTGAGGGAGGCGAGGTCGAAGATGGTGTCCTCCTGCATCGGGACGCGCTCATCCTCGGGGAGCAGCCTCCGCCGGTCGCGGTAGAGGACGGCGTGTCCGAAAGCGCGATGGATGAATATCAGGCCGTCTTTTGCAGCGAGCACCACCGCGCCGGGGTAGCGCGAGATCTCCACACCGCGCCTCGCCGCCCGGCATATCCCGGCCGCCGCGTCCGGTGCGACCCCGACCTCCTCCGGCGCCGCGTGGCGGAGCCTCAGTGCGGCGGCCTCCAGACCCTGTCTCCCGGGGTGAGGGTGGCGGTGATCCTGTAGCGGTCCCCCCGGTAGGTGCTCCTGACGTACTCGAAGGGCCTCCCTCCCGCATCGTAGGTGACCCTCTCGATCAGGAGCGCCGCACTCCCCGGTTCGACCCCGAGGAGGGCCGCCTCCTCCTCGCTCACCGGCACCGCCTCGTAGCTCTGCTCGGCGCGTGAGATCTCAACCCCCGCCGCGCTCAGCTCCTCGTAGAGCGAGCGCCCGGCGAGGTCCCTCCCCAGAACCCCCTTCGCAACCTCGTAGAGGAGGTGGCTCGTCTCGAGCGCCATCGGTTCTCCGTCGGCGAGCCTGAGCCTCCTGAGCCTTATGACCCGCTCCCCCTCCTCCACCCCGAGCCTCCGTGCTGCCAGGGGCCCTGCTCCCTCCACCTCCACCTCCAACACCTCGCTTGAGGGCTCCATTCCTCTCTCGCGCATGTCCTGGGTGAAGCTCGTCAGCCTCGCCGTCGGCTGCTGCACCTTGCGCGCCGCCACGAACGTCCCGCGCCCCTGCTCCCGGTAGAGTACCCCCTCGTTGACCAGCTCCATCACCGCCTGACGCACGGTCATACGGCTGATCCCGAACCTCTCGCACAGCTCCCGCTCAGAGGGGATCATCTCCCCCTCCTTCAGCTCTTCCTGCTCCACCATCTCCCTTATGATCTCCTTGAGCTGATGGTACTTCGGGATCGGACTGCTCTTGTCTATCCTCACCTCCACCTCCTCTTGCGGTACGGACCATTGTACATGCGAACCACCTCCCGGTATTGCTCGTGTACAGCCCCTTATCTATAATGTGGTCTATACATCATAATGAGAGTGGGGGTAGTTGAAGTGAGAGGAGTGGGGAGAAGGCTGGTCTACATATTCGCGGCGGCGCTCGTGGTGGCCTGCGGGTGTCTCGCGGGGCCGCTGGTGGCGTCTGGGAAGGACTGGTCTGCCGGGGGTGAGAGGGCTCATCTGCGTCAGGTGGTGTCGGGGATGAGCCTGAGGGAGAAGGTGGGACAGCTGTTCGTCACCTACGTCTACGGGTCGAGCTCTAGGACGGAGGACCCGCAGGCGGTGCGGCAGAACCGCAAGCTCTACGGGGTGGACAACGGGGCGCAGCTCGTCCGGAGGTATCATCTCGGTGGGATCATCTACTTCAACTGGACCGACAACGAGAACAACCCGCGTCAGATCGCCCGCCTCTCCAACGGGTTGCAGCGGGCGGCGGTGGGTAGCGGAGCCCGCGTGCCGCTGCTCATCGGGACCGACCAGGAACAGGGGCTGGTAAGGCGGGTCGGGCCTCCGGCGACCCAGTTCCCGGGCAACATGGCGCTCGGAGCGACGCGCAGCGTCCGGGATGCGAGGGTGGCTGCGGCCATAACCGGCGAGGAGCTCCGGGCTATGGGGATAAACCAGGACTACGCGCCGGTGGTGGACGTCAACACCAACCCTTTGAACCAGGCCGACGGGGTGCGCTCCTTCGGAGATCGGCCGGCGCTGGTCTCGCGGATGACCCGGGCGCAGGTCGCAGGGTACCAGGAGAACGGAAGGGTCGCGGCGACCGCCAAGCACTTCCCCGGGCTCGGGGACACCACGATCAATACCGACAACGGTGTGGCGGTCACCCACCAGAGCCGGCGTCGGATCTTCCGGACCGATCTGCCGCCCTTCCGTGCCGCTGTCAGCTCGGGGATAGACTCGATCATGGCGGCGCACATCATCGCCCCCGCGCTGGATGCGTCCCGCCTGCCGGCGAGCCTGAGCCGCCCCATCGTCACCGGCATCCTGCGTGAGAAGCTGGGATACGACGGCGTCGTCGTGACCGATGCCCTTAGCGCCGGGGCGCTCGCCGGCTACGACCAGTCGCGCATTCCCATCATGGCCATAAAGGCCGGAGACGACCAGCTCCTCATGCCCACGAATCTCAAAGAGGCGATCGACTCGGTAGTGAGCGCCGTAAAGAGGGGGAAGATCAGCGAGCAGAGGATAGACCGCTCCGTCCTCCGTATCCTGCTTCTCAAGTACAAACTCGGTCTCTTCAAAGACCCCTACGTGAACGTGAACCGGGTGAGCGAGAAGGTCGGGACGCCGCAGCATCTCAGAGAAGCTGCGAGGATAGCGAACCGGACGATTACGCTGGTCAAGAACGAAAATAACCTGCTGCCGCTCGCGAAGAACAGCGGCGAGCGCACGTTCGTCGTCGGGTGGAGCGACCCGGCGACCGGGAGCCTCTCGACCCTCTCGCATCAGGTCCGCGAGCGCGGCCTCAAGACCACGACGCTCGCCACGGGTTACGAGCCCACCGACGCCCAGATACAGAAGGCGAGGGCAGAGGCGAGAAAGAGCGACATTGTAATTGTAGCTACGAACAATGCGGAGTTCTACCCGCAGCAGCAGGAGCTCGTGAAAGCTCTCCTCGGGACGGGGAGGCCCGTCGTGGTCGCCGCTTTGGGCAATCCCTACGACATAGCGTACTTCAGGCGGGCTCCGGTCTACGTCGCTGCCTACGGCTACCGGGCGGTCTCCGAGAGTGCGCTCGTGCGGGTGCTCTTCGGCGAGATCGACCCCTCCGGGAGGCTCCCGGTGACGATAGGGTCGGCGAGCAAGCCTCACAGGGTTCTCTACCCCTTTGGCTGGGGGCTGCACTATACGGGGAGATAGGGAGATGGCGAAGGAACGCGTCCGGCGAGGCGGAGGTTAGGAGGAGATGGACGGCACCATAGTAATGGCGATAATCCTTGCGGCCTTCGGGTTCTTCAGCATCTGGGAGAACCTGAACCTGCTCTTCTTCCAGTTCGGCAGGCCGCTCATGACCGGGACCGTGACCGGCATCCTGGTCGGGGATCTCAAGACCGGGCTCGCGATAGGGGCGACGCTCGAGCTTGCGGCCCTGGGAGTCTACACCTACGGGGGAGCTTCGATCCCGGACTACGCCTCCGGGGCCATCCTGGGCACATATTTTGCGAGCCAGGCCAGTTTGAGCCCGCAGGCGGCGATCGGACTCGCCGTTCCGATAGCGCTGCTTCTGACCCAGCTGGACATCCTGGCGCGGATGGCGAACCTCTTCTTCCAGCACCGGGCCGACGCCTACGTGAAGAGCGTGGATCTCAGGCGCGTCGGGCTTATGAACATGCTCGGCACCCTCTCCTGGGGGCTGAGCCGGGCTATCCCGATCTTCTTCGGTGTCTGGCTCGGGTCCGGGCCGGTGAAGGCCGCGGTGAACGAGAGCCCGCAGTGGCTGCTCGACGGGCTGCAGACGGCGGGCGGGATCCTTCCGGCTTTGGGTATCGCGATGCTCCTCCGGCTGCTCCCACTGCGGCAGTACTGGCCTTTTCTCGTCGTAGGGTTCATCGTCGCCGCCTACCTCAAGGTCAACCTGGTCGGCGTCGCGCTGCTCGGGCTCGCGATGGCCGCGCTCGTCTACCGGTACGCCGGTGGTGAGGAGGCGGCGAACGTGGCGGCCGCTGCGGAGGAAGAGCCCGCGGCGGAGGGCAGGATCACGCGGCGAGATCTGCGGCGGGTCTTCCTGAGATACCTGCTGTGGTTCCAGTCCGGGTGGAACTACGAGCGGATGCAGGGGCTCGGCTACGCGCACGTCATCTCCCCGGTCATGGAGAAGCTCTACCCCGATGAGGGGGTGCGCCGACAGGCGCTCACCACCCACCTGCAGTTCTTCAACACCAACCCGCTCATGGCCGCTCCCATACTCGGGGCGAACATCGCGGTGGAAGAGAAGAACGAGGAGCCCGGGTTCCCCGAGCGGAGCGTGACCGGGCTCAAGACCGGCATGATGGGACCTTTCGCCGGGATCGGCGACTCGTTCTTCTTCGCGATCTGCAACACGATCGTCTTCAGCGTCGGGGCCAGCCTGGCGCTCAAAGGGAGCATCGTCGGGCCGGTGATCGTGTTCCTGTACACGATCATCTTCTTCACCGCCTTCCGGTGGTGGAGCTTCGTCGCGGCCTACCGACGGGGGGTGCGGCTCGTGGGGCAGCTCGCCGGGGGCATGCTCCGCCGCCTCACCGACGCCGCCTCCATCCTGGGGCTCGCAGTCGTCGGCGGTCTGATCCCGACGATAATCAACACCAAAGTCGCCTACGTCTTCCACTCCGGGAGGGTCAAGCTCAACCTGCAGGACCAGCTCGACAACATCCTCCCGGCGCTGGTCCCGGTGCTCATCGTCGCGCTGGTCTACTTCGCGCTCTCGCGCAGGGTCAGGCCGACGTGGGCGATACTCGGGCTCTTGGTGCTGGGGGTGGTGCTCTCGGTCGCTGGCATCCTGAAGTATCCTGGCTGAGATGGCAGCGAAAGGGAGGCAGGAAGAAGTATGCCCATAAGACACGTGCGCATCGACGAGCGTCTGATCCACGGTCAGGTGACCGTGCGCTGGACGCGGGAGGTGGGGGCCGACCTCATCCTGGTCGCCAACGACGAGGTCGCCGCCGACGAGATGCAGAAGATGCTCCTCCCCCTCTCCGCCCCGAGCGGGGTGAAGACCGAGATCGTGACCGTGGAGGAGGCGGCGGAGTCCCTGAAGAACGGTGAGGCCTCGCGCAGACGCACCTTCCTCATCGTCAAACGTCCCGCGGACGTGATCCGGCTTCTGGACTCCGGGGTGCAGATCGAAGAGATCAACGTCGGCAACATGAGCCACCGCGAGGGCTCGAAGCAGGTCAAGCGCTCGGTCTCGGTCACCCCGGAGGATGTGGAGGCGTTCCGCGAGCTGGACCGCCGGGGCGTGCGGATGACGGCCCGCATGATGCCCGAGGAGGGCTTCAAGAGCTTCATGGAGTACCTGCCGGGGGTCGCCGGCTGATGCATCCCGGAACCGGCATCGAGGCCTACCTCTCCCGCGTGCGCCGGGCGCACCAGGAGATCGAATGCGAAAGACCCAGCCTCGTGCAGGCGGCCCGGCTCCTCGCGGACTCCCTGGAGGGGGAGCCGGACCGCGTGATCCACGTCTTCGGAACCGGCCACTCGCACCTTCTGGTCGAGGAGGCCTTCTGGCGCGCCGGGGGTCTCGTCCCGGTAAACCCCATCCTGGACCCCAACCTGACGGCCTTCGGCGGAAGCCGCGCCTCCGCGCTGGAGCGTCTGGAGGGCTACGCGGAGGTCCTGCTCTCGGGTGAGGAGGTGCGCGAGGGGGAGGCGATGGTCATCTTCTCCAACTCCGGGATAAACGCCGTGCCGGTCGAGATGGCGCTCGGCGCCCGCGAGCGGGGGCTCGGCATCGTCGCGATCACCTCGCTCGCCCACAGCCGGAGCGTGGAGAGCCGCCACCCCTCCGGACGCAAGCTCTTCGAGCTCGCCGACGTGACGATAGACACCCACGTCCCGCCCGGCGACGCTGCCGTGGAGCTCTCCGGTGTGCTCGGCGACGGCGCCGACGGCCTGCGGGCCGGACCGCTCTCCACCGTGGTCGGGGCGGCGCTGCTGAACGCGCTCGCGGTCGAGGTGGCCTGCCTCAGGGCCGCCTCGGGGGCCGAGCCCCCGGTCTTCGTCTCGCAGAACCTCCCCGGCGTCGAGGAGCGCAACGAGACGCTCCTCGACCGCTACCGCCCGCGAAGCCGCTTCTACCGCTGATGGTCGGTCTGGTAGTTGTGGCCCACGGAGGTCTCTCCGCCTCGCTGCTCGAGAGCGCCGCCCTGATCGCGGGCGAGCCCGAGCGCGCCGCGGCGGTGGGCTTCGGTATGGAGGAGGGCCCGGACGCGCTGCGCGAGAAGGTGCTTGCCGAGGTGGAGCGGCTCGGCGGGGAGGTGCTCTTTCTCGTCGACCTCCCCGGCGGGACACCCTCGAACGTCTGCGCCCGCATCGCCCTCGAACGCAACCTCCGGGTCGTCTCCGGGGTGAACCTGCCGATGCTCGTCGAGTTGCTCCTCGTCGAGGAAGGAGAGACGCTCGACGGCGCGGCGAGGGTGGCGCTCGAAGCCGGCCGGGATGGGGTGCTCGACGTAACGGACATGATCCGGGACCAGGGAGGCTGAGTGTCGTCCGGGGCCGGATGTGCAAAGAGGGGCGTCCTCCTTTTCGGCCGGAGCCGGAATCCCGGAAGGGGAATGATTTGAGCGATCTCCCCGAGACCGAGCGCCGCAACCCGGAGAGCACCCACCTCGACGCCCTCGACACCTCTGCCGTGCTGCGCCTGATGAACGAAGCCGACCGCACGGTGCCCGGGGCGGTCGCGCGGGCGCTGCCCCAGATAGCACGGGCCGTGGAGCTTTTGGTCGGAAGCTGGCGGCGGGGCGGGCGCTGGGTCTACGTCGGGGCCGGGACGAGCGGACGCCTCGCCGCGCTCGACGCCGCCGAGCTCCCCCCGACCTTCGGGGTGGACCCGGAGCGTGTGGTGGCGCTCCTCGCAGGCGGGGAGCAGGCCCTGCTGCACCCCATCGAGGGCGCCGAGGACGATGTGGAGGCCGCCGGGCGGGACCTCGATGAGATCGGGCTTTCCAGGCGCGACGTCGTGGTCGGGGTGGCCGCGAGCGGGAGCACCCCCTACACGGTGGCCGCGGTGCGCCGGGCCGCGGAGGCCGGCTGCGCCACGGTGGGTATAAGCTGCGTCCCCGGCTCGGAGCTCGGCAGAGCCGCGGATGTTGGTATAGAGGTCGTGACCGGACCCGAGATCCTCACCGGCTCCACCCGCCTCAAGGCGGGTACGGCGCAGAAGATGGTCCTCAACATGCTCTCCACGGCCTCCTTCGTCAGGCTCGGGAGGGTGTATGAGAACCTGATGGTCGACGTGCAGGCGACCAACGAAAAGCTGCGCCGCCGGGCCCGCAGGATCGTCGGAGAGGCCGCGGGCGTCTCAGACGAAGAGGCCGGAAGGCTCCTGCGCGAGGCGGACGGATCGGCCAAGCTTGCCGTCGTGATGGCGCTCTGCGATGTCGGCCGGGAGGAGGCGGCTGCTCTCCTGCGGGAGTCCTGCGGGATGGTGCGGCGCGCCGTCGAGAGACACCGCACCTCCTGACTCACCCCTCGGAAGCGAGAAGCTCCCGCTCGATGCGCTCCCGGATCCTGTCCCGCACCTCCCGAAAGACCGCAAGCCTCTCCTCCTCACCACCCCGCGCCGCGGAAGGGTCCGGGAAGGACCAGTGCAGCAGCTTCCCGGCCCCCGGAAAGACCGGACACGCCTCGTTCGCCTGATCGCAGACGGTTATCACGTAGTCGAAGGGCTCTCCGAGATAGCGCTCCAGCGTCTTCGACTCCTGGCGCGAGATGTCCACCCCGACCTCCCGCATCACCTCCACCGCCTCCGGCCTCACCTCCGTGGCCTCCGTCCCCGCGCTCATGGCCTCGAACCTCTCCCCCGCCAGATGCCGTAGAAACCCCTCGGCCATCTGGCTGCGCGCCGAGTTGTGGGTGCACACGAACAGAGCTCGCTTCTTCTTCATCGCTACCTCCTTGACACTCCCGGATGACGAGACTATAAATTTCAAAGAAAATTGAATCAACTGAAAACGAAGTATATGGAAGGATGGGGGAGATGACAACCGAGCCGGCTTCGCGGCGAGAGAGTCCGGAGGCCGTTGCCGCGTGGTTGAAGGTACTGGCCGATCCCAGGCGGTTGAGGATCTTCGACCTGTTGATGCAGGGTGTGCAGTGCAACTGCGAGATCGGGGATGCGCTGGAGATGGCGCCGAACCTCATCAGCCACCACCTCGGTGTCTTGCGCCGGGCGGGTCTGGTGGAGGTGGAGCGGGACCCCACCGATGCCCGCTGGGTCTACTACTCCGTGAACCGGGAGGCGCTCGAAGAGTTGAACGAGCTCTTCGGCAGCTTCTTCGACCCGCAGCGCATCCGACCCAGGCAGCCCAACTGCGGTCCCCACGCCGCCAGCGCCGGCTGAGCGGTACACGCAAGCAGGGGATGCTGCTCTTCCATACCCGATAGTTCAACGTAGATTGATCTTATTTGCAGGAGCGCGGCGCTCCGGCGTGTGTAGAAGAGAGGGGGTAGGTTTGTTTCTGGCGCTGATCATATTCATCGGGACGCTGGTGCTCGTCATCTGGCAACCGAGGGGGATCGGGATAGGATGGAGTGCCTCTGCGGGGGCGCTTGCGGCGCTGGCCACGGGGGTGGTCTCGCTCTCGGACGTACCCGAGGTGATCGGGATCGTCTGGAACGCCACGCTGGCGTTCGTGGCGGTGATCCTGATAAGCCTCGTTCTGGATGAAGCCGGGTTCTTCGAGTGGGCTGCGCTGCACGTTGCGCGGTGGGGGAGGGGCAGCGGATACCGGCTGTTCGCCCTGATCGTCCTGCTCGGGGCGGCCATCGCCGCGCTCTTCGCCAACGATGGGGCTGCTCTGATCCTCACGCCGATCGTGATAGCGATGCTTCTGGCGTTGGGGTTCGGTGCTGGATCGACCCTGGCCTTCGTGATGGCGACCGGGTTCATCGCCGACACCGCGAGCCTTCCGTTGGTCGTCTCCAACCTGGTCAACATCGTCTCCGCCGACTTCTTCGACATCGGGTTCGGGCGGTATGCGAGCGTGATGGTGGTGGTGGACTTCGCCTCGATCCTGGCGAGCCTCGCGGTGCTCTTCCTCTTTTACCGCAGGGACGTGCCGGGGCGTTACGATGTGGAGCAACTCAGGCGTCCTGCGGAGGCGATAAGAGACCCGCTGACTTTCAGGGCTGGCTGGTGGGTTCTGGTTTTGCTGCTCCTCGGGTACTTCCTCGGGGATCCTCTGGGGGTGCCGGTGAGCGTGACGGCCGGGGCGGGAGCCATCGCTTTGCTCCTCATCGCCGAGCGCAAGAAGATCATCCCTACCCGCAGGGTGGTGCGCGAGGCCCCCTGGCAGATAGTCGTGTTCTCGCTGGGGATGTATATAGTGGTCTTCGGTCTCAACGACGCCGGGCTCACCGGCTACCTCAAGAATCTCTTCTGGTTCTTCTCCGGAGGAGGGGTTTGGGCGACGGCTCTGGGGACCGGATTTACGACGGCTTTCCTCTCCTCGATCATGAACAACATGCCCACGGTGATGATAGGGGCTCTCTCGATAAACTCCGTCCCGGTGGCGGGCCTCGCGAAGGAGGCCATGGTCTACGCCAACGTCATCGGCTGCGACCTGGGACCCAAGATCACACCCATAGGCAGCCTCGCCACGCTCCTCTGGCTGCACGTTCTGCAGCGCAAAGGTGTGAAAGTGGGCTGGGGATACTACTTCAAGGTGGGGATCAGGATCACCCTGCCGGTCCTCTTCGTGACGCTCTCCGCCCTGGCGCTCTGGCTGAAACTCTTCACATGAGAGGAGGTATGGGAAAGGGATGAAGCAACGCAGAGATCTCGTTACGCCCGTGTGCGAGCGTACGGACGGCAAAGGCGGCTGCGCGGAGGCGGGGCCCTGTGCGATCGTCTTCGAGGCGGGCACCATCGAAGAGCTGGGACGTGCGGTCGCCCGGTGGGCCGGAGAGCATCCGGACCACTTCCTCGTGTCCTTCAGCCACACCGCCGAGAGCAGGCTCGAGGCCACCCCGGGCCTCGCGGGACCGCGTGGGGGCAGAGTCTACACGGGATTGCTCCTGACCCACCGCGTGCGCTACGGGTCCGTTGGCGGCGCGGGTCTTCCCGGGCGTTTGGCTGGGGAGCAGACCGGGTCCCGTCCGTAGAACCGCAGCCTTCCCCGAGATTGAACGGAGGCAGCCGTCTACGGTATGATCCTTTGGCCTTACTTCCGTTAGAACCTGGAAGGAGTCGTGTCAGGTTGGCCGTCGCAAGAGATCCCCTGCCCTTCGACCTGGTGGCCTTCGATCTGGACGGAACCGTGCTCAGGCGGGACCTCGAGATCACGGACCGTACCGTCAGCGTCGTGGGCAGGTTGCGGGAGGCGGGGGTGAGGGTCATCGTCGCCACCGGGCGCCACTTCGAGGGGGCCAGCGAGCATGCGGCCAGGCTCGGTCTGGACGAGCACGAGCCTATCATCTGCTACGGTGGCTCGATGGTGCGGCGGATGGACGCCTCGGAGACCCTGCTTCTGCGCACTGTGCCCACCGGGTCTGCACTTGATGCCCTGAGGTGGGCAGCCGAAAGAGGTCTTCACGCCCGCGTCTTCCTCGACGGCAGGATCGTGACCGGCCCCGAGACCCCGGCCGTGGTGCGCTACATGCGCCGCCGCGACGAGCCGAACGTGGAGGTCGTCGAGGATCTCTCCTCCTGGCTCGTACAGAGTGGCGAGAGGCCGCTCAAGCTCGTCTTCGTCGACGGCCCGGAGGAGGTGGAGCGCTGGCTCGGAGAGGCGCGGGATGCGCTCTCCGGAGAGCTCTTCGTCACCCGCAGCCTGCCACACTACGTGGAGCTCGGCAACCCAGAGGGGACGAAGGCCGCGGCCCTCGGTTACCTCTGCCGGTGTTTCGGGATCGAGCCCTCGCGCGTCGCGGCTTTCGGGGACGCAGACAACGACGTGGACATGCTGCGCTTCGCCGGGCTCGGGGTCGCGGTCGGGGGGATGACCGGGGAGGTCCGGGCGGCGGCCGACGTGGTGGTGCCCCCGGTCGGCGAGGACGGGGTCGCGCGTTTCCTGGAGGAGCTCATCTAGTGCCCGAGCTGCCCGAGGTCACGGTCATCTCCGAGGACATCCGCACCCTCGCCGCCGGGAAGAGGGTCACGCGGGCGGCGGCCTTCAGGGACGACGTCACCAACGTCGGGGTGGAGAGGTTCGGAAAGGTGCTCGCCGGCAGGACGCTGCGTACGACCGGGCGGCGGGGGAAGATGATCCTTCTGGACTTCGGAGATCTCGTCGGGGTGGTGCACCTGGTGATCTCCGGACGGGTGCTGCGGCTTCCAGGCTGGCGTGTCCCCGACAGGATCCATACCGCGGTGGTCGAGTTCGAGGGTGGTCCCGTGCTCGGGTTCACGAAGCTCTGGCTCGGGTACTTCGACCTCTACCCGCCGGAGGACGTGGAGCGTCACCCCCTCATCTCACGCCTCGGCCCCGACCCTTTCTCCGAAGGATTCACCCCGGAGTACCTGCAGGAGGCCCTCCGCCGACGCGCGACGGTCAAGAGCCTCCTGCTCGACCAGTCGGTCATCGCCGGGCTCGGCAACATCTACGCCGACGAAGTGCTTTACGCCGCCGGCGTCCACCCCGCGCGCAAGGCGAACACGCTGGATCCCGGCGAGGTGCGCAAGATCTTCGAAGCCACCCGCAGGATACTCGCCCGCGCGATAGAGCTTCGGGGTACGACCTTCGACTCCTACCACGACGCCTTCGGGGAGAGCGGCCGCTACCAGCACGAGCTCAGGGTCTTCACCCGGGTGGGCGAGGGCTGCTACGCGTGCGGCATGGAGATCGTGAAGCTCCGGGTCGCGGGAAGGGGCACCTACGTCTGCCCCTCCTGCCAGCCGCTATGATGCGGTGGGATGGGGTATGTCGTGTGAGGCTTCACCTGATTCCGGCACGGCGGTTGGTGCCGCCCGGGATGAGACGGGGATGTGAGGCGGCGATCCTCTGTGCCCGATGGTAGAGGGTCCTCGCCCTGCGGTACTCGGCGTTGGCTCGCAAGACCAGCCTGAGCGCGCTCTCGCTATCCTTGCCGGAGCTCGTGTTCTTCTCGAGCATCCGGTAATATTTCGCCTCATCACCTTCCGCCCTGAGCTGCACGCCCGTTGCCCTCGCAAGCAGTGCTGCATAGTCCCTCACCGCCGGAGCCACATCCATCCCGCTCACCTGCTTCAGCTTGTCCCTCGCTTCCGAGAGCCTCCCCCGGGCCCTGAACACGAGGTGCCCGGCCTCCCGCAGCCTGCGTCGGGCGTCACCGGAGGAGGCCTTGCCGGCTTCGATCTCGCGCCGTGCCCGGCCGTAGGTCGCGTGGGCTCTGTCCAGGAGCCTGTTGTGCTCCTCTATGCTCGTGCTGGCCTGCGAGAGGATTCTACCGGCGCCTGAGGATGCGGCGCAGCCCGCGGCGAGCGTCGAGGTTGCAAGACAGATTACTCCCAGCAGGACGACAGAGTTTAATATACGTGCCATGAGAAGAGAGAGCTTGATGACCTTGCGCCGGTTCGGGGGAGCTTTCCCGTTCTCACCCGGTCCGCTCCTTCAAAGGTTGCAGCGTATCTTGCCGCGCAGATCCGGGGGCCCGGGAGCGGAGGTGTACGAAGAATACCGGGCCGGGGCGGAGCGTGTGATCCTCGAGTGCCACGAGAGGAACCCCGCCGTCTTCGAGCGTGCGCAACGTTTGAGCGAGAGAGCGGAGCGACTCTTTCGCTCCGGTACCCCCAGCGAGAGCGCCTCCAACCGCGCCGTCCGGGCCAGGGAAGACGCGCTGGAGGCGCTTTTCGAGCTGCGGGCCTCGTTCTCGGCCGGGATCCCGGAGAAAGCCCGCATCTTCGATGAAGAAGCCCGCAGGATCTATCCCTTCCTCGAGCTCCCCGGGTTTGGCCCCTGACCTCCCCTCAGCTGCGGGAGGCCAGTGAGGAGTATGCCTCCCGGGCGAACCGCCTCGCCGCGGGGCCGGTCTTGGGGTTGAGGAACAGCACGCCGGTCGCGGCGGCCAGGACGAAAAGGATCTTGCCGGAGGAACTCCCGCCGTCCCTCACCTTTTCCCCCCGTATGCGGCGGCTTCCGGCCTCGGCTGCAGCCACGGCGGCCTCCACCTCCCGCCTGAGCTTGTCGTCGTCCCAGAGCCGCGAGACGACCTCGGTCGGGCTCTGCCCGGAGACCTCGTCGTAGATCCTGCGCCCGGAATCTATCAGGGTGCGGATATTGTTCCTGAGATCGTCGTCGTAGAGCAGCCTCTCGACGAACGGTCGGACCTCTTCGTAGAGGGACTCGAATGAGCCCAGCAGGTCGAAGGATGTGTCTTCGGCCTGGTTCTTGAGTTTCTCGATGCGGCTCGTCCTTCCGAACAACGCAGGAACCTCCCTGTCTATCCTCAAAGGGCCGGTCTATGCCACAGGACACATCATACCCGTTTTGCCAGACTGGTATCTGCCTCCTCTCCTGACGGTTTCTGCAGCTCCACCCGGACCTCTTCGCCTTCGGCCACCAGGAGCTCTCCACCGTACTGCTCCTGCGGCAGCAGGTTGAGCTCCCGGGCGAGCACCTCGGACTCGAAGTATTCCCGCCAGCGTCCCCCGAGCAGACCGAGCACCCGCGGGCTCCCGGAGAGGGTGACCGAGATCTGCTCCTCTATCTCAAAGCCCAGCTCCCTCCTCAGGTTCTGGACCTTGTGCACGAGCTCGCGCACCAGCCCCTCATCCTCGAGCTCTCTGTCGAGCCGGGTGGAGACGGCGACCGAGAGGCCTCTCTCCTGGGCCATCGAGTACCCTTCGCGCTCTTTGGGCTCGACGAGCAGCTCCTCGGGGTAGAGGGTGATCTCCTGTCCTCCGGCCCGTACGCTCACTTCCTCACCGGCGGCCGCCCGCTCCCGCACCTCCGGCGGAGCCTCGTCCAACGCCCGCCTTATCTCCGGGACGAGCCGGCCGTATTTCGGCCCCACCACCGAGAGATTCGGGCGCAGCTCGTAGGCGACGATCTCTTCGGACCGTCCGATGCGCAGTTCCTTCACGTTGAGCTCGTCGAGCACGATGTCTCCCAGGCTCTCGAGCGCCCGGCGCACCAGTTCTTCTTCGTCCCTTCCCGGCGCGACCACGACCTCGCGCAGCGGCTGTCGGGTCTTGATCGCGGCGGCGTTGCGCGCCGCCCGGCCGAGCGTGACGACCCGGCGCGCGGCGGCCATCCTCTCGGAGAGCCCCCGGTCTACGAGGGCCTCGTCCGCCTCCGGCCAGTCGGCGAGGTGCACGCTCTCCGGGGCCTCGTCGTCTACTCCGGCGACCAGGTTGCGGTAGATGGCCTCGGCCACGAACGGGGTGAACGGTGCGGTGAGCTTCGCCACGGTCACGAGACACTCGTAGAGGGTGGAGTGCGCGGCCTTCTTGTCCGTGTCGTCCTCCCCCTTCCAGAAGCGCCGCCGGCTGCGCCTGACGTACCAGTTCGAGAGCTCCTCGACGAAGTCCTGGATCGCCCGCCCGGCCGAGGTCGCGTCGTAGTCGTCGAGCCTCACGGTGACCCGCTCGACGGTGAGCTGCAGCTCGGAGAGCACCCAGCGGTCGAGCAGGCTCCTCTCGGAGGGGGCGACGCGGTCTCTTATCGGATCGAAGCCGTCGATGCGGGCGTAGGTGACGAAGAACGAGTAGGTGTTCCACAGCGTCAGCAGGTACTTCCTGACGGCCTCGTCCACCTGCTCCTCGGAGAAGCGCCGGGTGTTGCCGGGGGCGGAGGCGGTGTAGAGCGCCCACCTCAGGGCGTCGGCGCCCTGCTTCTCGAAGATCTCCCAGGGGTCTATCACGTTGCCGAGCGACTTGCTCATCTTGCGCCCCTGGGCGTCCAGGATTATCCCGAGCACCAGGCACGTCCTGTACGAACTCCTCCCAAAGAGCATCGTCGAGATGGCGAGCAGCGAGTAGAACCAGCCCCGCGTCTGATCTACGGCCTCGCAGATGTAGTCCGCAGGGAAGAGCCGCCCGAACTCCTCCCGGCCGCTCTTCGGGTATCCCCACTGCGCGAAGGGCATCGAGCCCGAGTCGAACCACACGTCGAGTACCTCGGGAACCCGGCGGGAGACCCCGCCGCACTGCGGGCACGTGATCTCCACCCGGTCTATGTACGGGCGGTGCAGGTCTTCCGGAACCTCATTCTTCGCCAGGGCGCGCAGCTCTTCCGTGCTCCCCACCACCGTCACGTGTTCTCGCTCACAGCGCCAGATCGGGAGCGGCGTCCCCCAGTAGCGCTCGCGGGAGAGCGCCCAGTCGACGTTGTTCTTGAGCCAGTCCCCGAAGCGGCCCCACTTTATGTGCTCGGGGACCCAGTTGATCTTCTCGTTCTCCGACAGGAGCTCGTCGAGCACGGCCGTAGTCTTCGCGTACCACGCCTTCTTGGCGTAGTAGAGGAGCGGCGAGCCGCACCTCCAGCAGTGCGGGTAGGCGTGCTCGTAGCGTCCGGAGCGGAAGAGCAGCTCCTTCTTCCGGAGCTCTTCGATGAGCCCCTCGTCGGCGTCCTTGACGAACTGCCCTGCAAACGGCCCGACCCTCTCGTCGAAGGTCCCGTCCGGCTTTACCGGGTGTATCGTCGGCAGCCCGTAGCGCTGCCCGGTGCGCGCGTCGTCCTCGCCGTACGCCGGGGCGGTGTGCACCAGCCCGGTTCCCTCGGTGGTGGTGACGTAATCCGCGAGTACGACGGTCCAGAGGTTCTCGCTCTCCTCGACCTCGACGTAGTCGAACGGCCTGGTGTAGCGCAGCCCCTCGAGCCTGCGGCCTTTCCTCGACTCGAGGACGGTGTAGGTGCCCTCGCCGAGCACCTCGTCGGCCAGCTCTTTCGCCAGGATGAGGCGTTCGCCCTCGCGCTCGGCAGTTATGTATTCGACGTCGGGGTGGGCGGCCACGGCGGCGTTCGAGACCAGCGTCCAGGGGGTGGTGGTCCAGACGAGGAGGCTAGTCCCCTCCTCGTCGGCGAGCGGCAGCCGGACGTAGACGCTCGGGTCCTCGACCGGATCCGGGTACTGCTGGTAGCCGAGCGCGACCTCGTGCGAGGAGAGCGAGACCTGATCCCGGGGGCAGTGCGGGGTGACCTTGTAACCCTCGTAGAGGAGTCCCTTCTCGTGCAACGTCTTCAGCGCCCACCACACGCTCTCGATGTACGAGCCGTCGAGCGTCTTGTAGGCGTTCTCCATGTCCACCCAGAAGCCCATCCGCGAGCTCATCTTCTGCCAGTCGTCGACGTAGCGGAAGACCGACTCGCGGCACAGACGGTTGAACTCCTCGACGCCGTACTCCTCTATCTGCGCTTTGCCCGAGATGCCGAGCTCCCTCTCGACCTGTATCTCCACCGGCAGACCGTGGCAGTCCCACCCCCCCTTCCGCTCGACCCTGTAACCCCGCATCGTCTTGTATCTGGGGATGAGATCCTTGAACGACCGGGCCAGCGTGTGGTGGAAGCCGGGCCTGCCGTTGGCCGTCGGTGGTCCCTCGTAGAAGACGAAGTTCCTGTCCTCGGGCCTCCTCTCGACGGACTTCTCGAACGTGCCGTCCTCCTCCCAGAACTCGAGGATCTCCCTCTCCAGCTCCGGGAATCTCACCTTCGGGTCTACCTTCTCGAAAGCCATGGGTACCCCTCTTCTTCTCTCGAAGACGACCGGCTCCCGCCCCCGGCCGGAGCCTCCTCCACTCCGCCGCAGGGACGGGAGCCGCCCCGGAAGCGCGCTCTCGCGGTACCACCCTGCTTGTCGGCTGCCTTGCGGCACCCGACCTCTCTGCGGGTGCTTCCCACACCCTCCCGCTGTAACGGGCGGACCCGTCCGACCCTACTAACGCCTGGGACCATGCCCTTCGCTTTGGGGCCGGCGGCTCGGGGAGGATCTTCGGAACGCCTCCCGCGCCGGGCTCCCACCATCCCCGGCTCGCTCCTGCGGGACACGGCGGACCTACTCGTTCCCGTCGTCGCCTTTCGAGGAAGTTTTGTAGCCTGCCGGAAAGTGTATGTCAAGCAGGAGCGGCGGGTGATCCGGAACACCGCCCCCTTTCGTTACCGCTGATAGAAATTCCGTAGTGCCTGCCCACCTCTGAGGAGCTGATGAATCTGTCAGGTAATGCATCGAAGAGCGCGCTCGCCGGCGCCGCAAGTGGCGTGCTGGCCCTCGGCGTGACCGAGCTGGCGCACGGTCTCTCCCCGGCGGTGCCTTCGTTCGTCGTCTCGGTCGCCCAGCAGGTGGCCCGCCTCACCCCCGGCAGGGTGGTGACGGGGGCGATAGAGACGCTCGGCACCGCCGATGTGGCGTTCCTGATCGGGGCGACGGTGCTCCTCACGCTCGCCGTCTGCGCCCTGCTGGCGCACCTGAGCCGGAGCAACCCCCCGGTATCACTCGCCGGTGTGCTGCTCCTCGGGGCCGTGGGCGTGCTCTCGGCTTCTTCCGAACCGGGCTCTTCTTTTCTCGCGGTCGCCCTTACCGCCGCGGTGGCGCTCGCCGCCGGCTCCGCAGCGGCCCTCCTCATCCTGCGCAGTCCTCGCCGGGACCCCGGCGCGCTAACCGCCGCCCGGGAGCTCCCCGTCGGACGTAGCCGGCAGACGGGGGAGAGGGAGGTCTCGGTCGGACGGCGGGGTTTCCTCGCGGCGAGCGGGCTCGTCGTCGTGGCCGGACTCGCGCTGGCCGGCGCGGGACGCCTGCTCGGAGGCTCATCCTCCCTACGGACTCCCCGTCCCCGCAGGCTGAAGCTTCCCGCAGGAAACCCGAAAAAGGGTGCCGGCGACGTCCTCCACGAGACGCTCCCGCCGCCTCCGAAGGCCGCCTCGATAGAGGTGAAGGGGATGCCGGAGCTCATCACCCCACCCAGGGACTTCTACCTGATAGACACGGAGCTCTCCTCCCCCCGGCTCGACGCCGATACCTGGAAGCTCAGCGTGAAGGGCGCGGTGGACAATCCCTTCGAGATCTCCTACAAAGAGCTGCTCGAGATGCCCACGATCGAGGCAGACATCACCCTCTGCTGTGTCTCGAACCCGGTCGGCGGCGGGCTCGTCTCGAACGGCCGCTGGACCGGCGTCCTCCTCTCCGACATCCTCAAGGAAGCCGGCATGAGCCGGGATGAGATCACCCGTGCCTCGGAGCAGCTCGTCGGCCGCAGCGTGGACGGCTTCACGACGGGCTTCAGGACCGCCCTGGCCCTCGACGGCCGCAGGGCGCTCGTCGCTTTCGGCCTCGACGGAGACCAGCTCCCCGTAAAGCACGGCTACCCGGTGCGCCTCGTCGTCCCCGGCCTCTACGGCTACGTCTCCGCCACCAAGTGGCTCACCGAGATAGAACTCACAGGCTGGAGCTACGACGCTTACTGGGTCAGGCGTACCTGGTCCAAGCAGGGCCCCATCAAAACCCAGTCCCGGATAGACACAGTGAAGGACGGCCAGACCCTCGAAGCAGGAAAAGTTCCCATAGGCGGCGTCGCCTGGGCCCCACACCGCGGTATCTCGAAGGTCGAGGTCTCGACCGACGGCGGCAGAAGCTGGCATGCGGCGAAGCTCGCCCGCTCCCTGAGCCCCGACGCCTGGCGCCAGTATGTCTACTACTGGAACGCTACCCCAGGCTCCCACACCCTCCAGGTGCGCGCCACCGACGGAACCGGAAAAACCCAGACACCCAGACAATCTCCTCCCCACCCATCCGGTGCAACCGGCTATCACACAATCCGTGTCTCCGTCTCATAGCCGGGGCTCTACCCGTATAACCCAAACCCTGTACTTCAGGTATAGTCTAAGAGATATTCTTTGAGTTAAATATCTAACTATATGCTAAGTTTTGTATAACAAATTTTTGTTACGTAACTGAACTGTAACCTCTGCGAAAGCCAAACGCAACAAAGAAGCGGTATATTGGCAGTCGACCGGATTCCGGCCGCAGGATTTTTCATTTCCCCCCTCCAGATCCTGTGGCCGGATCGGTTTGCTCTGTGGGGTATCATGTCTCCGATGAGGGTTGGTGAGTTATACGGTTTCGATCTCTCACCGTCTGAGGCGCGGCGGCTGCAGGAGGATCTTGCGCCGCGGGTGGTGTGTAGGCCGCCGTTGGATCTCGGTTCTGTGCGGTATGTCGCCGGCGCGGACGTTTCCACGCAGGATGGGATGGCCTACGCCACGGTTGCCGTCCTGAGCTTCCCTGAGCTCGAGGTGGTGGAGGTCGAAGGGGAGGCCCGGCCGCTCGAGTTTCCGTACATCCCGGGGCTCCTGGCTTTCAGGGAGATCCCATCGGTCGCGGCGGCGCTGCGCAAGGTAGAGACGCCGCTCGATGTTGTCATCTTCGATGCCCAGGGTATCGCGCACCCCCGCAGGCTCGGGCTCGCCTCCAACCTCGGGCTCTACCTCGACGTGCCGAGCGTTGGGTGCGCCAAGAGCCGCCTCGTCGGGACATACGAGGAGCCCGGGCCGCGCAGGGGCGAGAGTTCCCCCCTTGTGGACCGGGGAGAGGTGGTGGGGAAGGTCGTCAGGACTCGGGACCGCGTATCGCCCGTCTTCGTCTCGGTCGGGAACAAGATAGATCTCGAGAGCGCTGTGGATCTGGTCCTCGCCTGCTGCACCCGCTACCGGCTGCCCGAACCCACCAGGCAAGCCCACAACGCGGCGAACCGGCTGCGCCGGGAAGGCGGAACAGGGGCACTCTTCTGAGGGCCAGGGGCTGCTGGCGAGCCGCTGCGGCCGATGCTAAGCTACGACTCGAATCGGTTGAAGATTCCACGTGTTTGCTTGTGATCTCGGGAGGGGATCTTAGATGAGGGGCAGAGGAGAAGAGCAACGCGCCGTAAGCCGCCGGGATTTTCTAAAGGCCGGGGGAACGGGGCTGGTTGGGGTGGCGTTGCTTGGCGCGGCCGGTTGCGGCGGGGGCAAGAAGATACAGGGCGGTGCCGGAGGCCAGCAGGCCAGCGGAGGCGCCTCGAGCAAGAACGTGCTCGTCTACGGCCGCGGCGCGGACTCTGTCTCCCTCGACCCGATAAACGCCACCGACGGAGAGTCCTTCCGCGTCACCACACAGGTCTTCGACAGCCTGCTCGCCTTCGCGCCCGGTACCACCGACGTCATACCCTGGCTCGCGGTCGAGGTTCCGAAACCGGAGAACGGCGGGCGCCTCTACACCTTCAAGCTGCGCAAGGGCGTGAAGTTTCACGACGGGACAGACTTCAACGCCGACGCCGTCGTCTTCAACTTCGACCGCTGGAGGGACACCAAGAACCCTTACCACAAGGGCGGCGGCGGGCAGAGCTCTAACTTCGCCTACTACAGCTCGCAGTTCGGCGGCTTCGATGAGAAGTCGATCATCGAGAAGGTAGAGGCGGTGGATCCCTACACCGTTCGCTTCACGCTGCGCGAGCCGCAGGGGCCGTTCCTCAGGAACATAGCCATGCACCAGTTCGCCATCGCCTCGCCCACAGCGATAAAGAAAGACGTCGAGAACTTCTGGCAGCACCCGGTGGGGACCGGGCCTTTCAAGTTCGTCTCCTGGAACCGGGGTTCGGAAGTCGACCTGAAGAAGAACCCCGACTGGTGGGGCAAAGACTACCCGGTCTCCAAGGGCGGGGGAGGCCCGAAGGTCGACAAGCTCGCCATACGCTCCATCCCGGACAACACCTCGCGGGTGGCGGCTCTCTCCGGGGGGCAGCTCTCGATCGCCGATGGGCTCAACCCCGACGACGTCCCGACCCTCAAGAAGAACGGCAGCCTCAAGGTCATACTCCGTCCGCCGCTCGACATAGGCTACCTGGCGATGAACCTGCAGAAGAAGCCCTTCGACAAGAGGGAAGTTCGCCAGGCGGTCAACATGGCGATAAACATGCCGAAGATCGTCGAGGCTTTCTTCGGGAGCACCGGAGAACAGGCCTCGACCTACATCCCGCCCACCGTGCCCTACTTCGACAAGAGCATCAAGCCCTACCCCTATTCCCCCGCGAGGGCGAAGAAGCTCCTCGCCAGAGCCGGGCTTGCTGGAGGGTTCAAGACCGAGCTGTGGTACATGCCGATCCCACGCCCCTACATGCCGGACGGCAAGGGCATAGCGCAGGCGATGCAGTCCGACCTCAAGAAGGTCGGGATAAACGCCAAACTCGTCACCTACGAGTGGGGCACCTACCTGCAGAAGACGAGCAGCGGACAGCACGACATGTGTCTGCTCGGCTGGACGGGTGACAACGGCGACCCGGACAACTTCCTCAACGTCCTGCTCTCCAGCTCGAGCGCCACCCCGAAGGACGCGCTCAACGTCGCCTACTACAAAAATCCCGAGGTCGACCGCCTGCTCAAGACCGGCCAGCAGAGCATAGACCCGGCCGTGCGCCGGCGCGTCTACTACAAGGCGCAGGAGATCCTGCACCAGGACGCCCCCTGGGCCCCGATAGCCTACGCCAAACCGCCCATAGGAGCCCGCAAGGACGTGAGCGGCTACAGGCCGAGCCCGACCGGGAGCGAGGCCCTCAACACTGTATCACTCTGAGGTATAGGTGCAGGTTTTCGGAGGTAGAGGCTGGCCGTCTACATAATCCGCAGGATCTTTCAGATCATCCCGGTGCTGCTCGGGGTATCTGCTGCGGTGTTCTTCATGGTCCGGGCGATACCGGGGGATCCGGCGCAGATCCTGTTGGGGCAGAACGCCACGCACGCCCAGGTGGTGCGTCTCAGGCACAAGATGGGGCTCGACCAGCCCATCGTCGTCCAGTACGTGGACTTCCTGAAGAACGCCGCCCACGGGGATCTGGGGCAGTCCATCGTCACGGGGCGTCCGGTGACGGCGGAGCTGGCGGCGAGGTTCCCGGCGACGCTCGAGCTCACGCTGTTCGCGATGGTGATCGCGGTGGCGATAGGCGTGCCGGTAGGCGTCATCGCTGCGGTGAGGCAGTACTCGCTCCTGGACAAGATCACGTCGGTGTTCGCGCTCACCGGGATCAGCATGCCCATCTTCTGGCTCGCGATGATCCTGATAGTCATCTTCGGGGTCAAGCTGGATGTGCTGCCTTTCCCGGGGCGACTCTCGGCGGGGGAGTCGATCCCGCAGGTCACCGGGCTCGTGCTCGTGGATTCTCTGCTGGCGGGCGACTTCGGGGCTTTCCGGGACGGTTTTCTGCACCTGCTGATGCCCGCGGCGGCGCTCGCGACGATACCCCTCGGCACGATAATGCGGATGACCCGCTCGAGCATGCTCGAGGTTCTGGGCGAGGACTACGTGCGCACCGCGCGGGCCAAGGGGCTGATGCCCTGGAGCGTCGTCTTCAAGCACGCCCTCAAGAACGCCATGCTCCCCACGATCACCGTGATCGGGCTCCAGGTGGGGCTTTTGATGGGAGGAGCGATCATAACCGAGACCATATTCTCCTGGCCCGGGGTCGGGCAGATAGCCTACGAGTCGGTCTACCGCAGGGACTACGCGATGATACAGGGGGTAGTCCTCTATGGGGCGACGCTCTTCGTGCTGGTGAACCTGGTCGTGGACGTCCTCTACGCGGTCCTCGACCCGAGGGTGAGGTATTAAGGTGACCGCGGAGGCCCAGCGCGACGTCGCCCTCTCGCCGGCCGGGGTCGAGACCCGCAGCCGGGCGAAGGATTTCCGGAGGGTCTTCTTCAGCAACCGGCTCGCGCTGTTCGGGACGGTGGTGATGACCATCTTCGTGCTGGCGGCGATCTTCGCGCCGCTGGTCGCGCCCTACGACCCGCTCGCACAGGATCTCACGGCCAAGTTCGCGCCCCCCAGCCTCGCACATCCTCTGGGGAGGGATGAGCTCGGGCGTGACATCCTATCGCGCATCATCTACGGGGCGCGCGTCTCGCTCACGGCCGGGCTCGCAGCGGTTGCCTTCTCCACCGTGGTCGGTACCACCATCGGCCTCGTGGCCGGATACGCCGGACGCTGGGCCGATTCCGTGCTCATGCGCCTGATGGACGTCCTGCTCGCCTTCCCGAGCATCCTGCTCGCGATAGTCGTCGTCTCGATCCTCGGGCAGGGGCTCACCAACGCGATGCTCGCGGTCGGGATCGTCTACGTGCCGCAGATAGCACGGGTGGTGCGCTCGGCGGTAATAAGCGTCCGGGGGCGCGACTACGTCGAGGCGGAAAGAGCCCTCGGCGCCTCGCATCTGCACATAATCCGGGCGGCCATCCTGCCGAACAGCATGGCGCCCCTGATCGTGCAGGCGACGCTCACGCTCGCGACCGCCATCCTGGACATCGCCGCGCTCTCCTTCCTCGGGCTCGGGGCTCAGCCTCCCACCCCGGAATGGGGGGCGATGCTCACCTCGGCGTTCCAGTCCGGTTACGGGGTCTTCGTCGAGGGGCAGCACGCCATACTCTTCCCCGGTATCGCCATAGCGCTCGCCGTGCTTTCGGTGAACTTCATCGGCGACGGCCTGCGGGACGCCCTCGACCCGCGCCACCGGCGCTAGGACGCCGACCCCGTGGCTCGAGGGTGGCTTCAGGAATAAATTCCTGGCTTTGGGGGAATCATAAAGCCCATGACTGTAGTGCATACCGGATTTTCAGGATGCTGGAGCCTGCTCGCCTTACTCCAGAGCGGCGGCAACAGCTTTTCGGTGTCCAAGGCCTGGATCGCGGTCGGGATACTGGTCGTCGTGCTCGTCGTGCTTTTCGCGGCAGGTTTCCTGCGTTCGAGGGGCCGGGAGGGGAGCGGTGTGGAGGGCGCCGAACCGCAGCGTCCCGGGCGGGCCGACCCGCACGCGGGCTCCTCCCCGATAGAGGTCTACAAGAGCGTCGGGGCCCTGCAGGAGAAGGCGGAGCTCAAGATCCTTATTTACACCCCGGAGGAGTATGAGAACCAGCTCGGCGGCGACGAGAAGCTGCTGGACAGGGGGTTCATCGGGGCCGTGAAGGCCTACCGGCAGGTGGAAGGGGAGGGATGGCTGGAGCTGCCGGCCGGTCGGGCCGCGGAGCTTCTGGAACTGCGCGCGGGCGAGTACGAGGAGGACGCCGGGCGTTCGGTCCTGCTCGTCAGACGGCTCCCACCAGGGCTCCCGGCTTCGGTGCAGGACAGGTTCAGGTCGGCTGACTAGCGGAGGTCTGTGGCTGTCCGGCTTGCTCTGAGAGAGTACATGAGCGGCAGCGAAGGCATCCCCTCCGGCAGCCGGTAGATGCCTGGCTCCGTCTCTACCAGAAACGGCCAGCGCCTGAAGAGAGTGTGGTCGTGCTCGTTGAGCATCTCCAGCCGCAGACCGGCGTCTATGAGAGTGGTGATCACTTCACCAAGCGGATGGTTCCACTCGTGGATCCGATTGTGGGTGGTCTGTGCGTCCGGATCCGCGTAAGTCCCCGGCTCGTTGGAGACGACGCCCTCCTTTCGGAAATAGTCGTATCTTACGGTCAGGTCTCCATCGGAGAAGACCCAGGTGATGGGGTGGAACTCGGCGAGGTAGAGGAAGCCACCGGGGCGGAGCAGACCGACGATTGCCTCCGCCCAGCGGCCCAGTTCCGGCAGCCAGTCCAGCGCGCCTATCCCGGTGTAGACGACGTCGAAGCTCTTTCCGGCGAGCGCCTCCGCCGCCTCGTAGACGTTCGCGCAGACGAACTCGGCTTCAAGCCCGGTGTCGGCGGCCAGGCTGCGCGCGGCCTCGACCGCCGCGGGAGAGAAGTCCAGCCCCACCACGCGCGCCCCGCGCCTGGCCCAGCTCAAGGTGTCGAGGCCGAAGTGGCACTGCAAATGGAGCAGGTCCTTTCCCGCGACTTCCCCGACCTCTTCGATCTCGAACGGTGGCAGGGGGTCACGCCCGGCCCTGAAGCCGACGACGTCGTAGAAGCCGCTCCGAAGGTGTATCGGCACCCTCTCGTCCCAGAAGGCCCGGTTTTCTTCCAGCCACCTTTCGTGTGATCCGCTCACGGCAGGTTTTCGATGCGCACGGGCTCGACCGGATCGGCGAGGTCGAAGCCGAAGACGCGCGAGTAGAAGTAGAGCTCGCCCTCGAGCGCGCGCTTTACGTTTTCGGCCCGGCGGAAACCGTGCTGTTCGCCCTCGAAGGGGACGTAGGCGACCGGCAGTCCCTTCTCCTTCAGCGCCTCGACCATCCTCTCTGCCTGGTTGGGGGGCACGACCTCGTCCTCGAGACCCTGGAAGAAGATCACCGGGCACGAGAGCCGCTCCGTGAAGTGTATCGGGGAGCGCTCGCGGTAAAGGTCGGCCCTCTCCGGGTATGGTCCGATCAGGTGCTCCAGGTAACGCGACTCGAACTTGTGCGTCTCTCTGGCGAGCGCTTCAGCGTCGCTCACCCCGTAGTAGCTCGCCCCGGCGCCGAACGTATCCCGGAAGGTGAGCGCGCAGAGCGTCGTGTACCCGCCCGCGCTCCCGCCCGTGATGATGAGGCGTTCCGCGTCGGCCAGGCCACGCTCCGCCAGGTATCGGGCTCCGTTCACGCAGTCGTCGACGTCCACGACCCCCCACCTGCCGTAGAGCCTGCGGCGGTACTCGCGCCCGTAGCCCGTGCTCCCGCCGTAGTTGACGTCGAGCACCGCGATGCCGCGGCTGGTCCAGTACTGTATCTGCGGGCGCAGCGTCGGGGTGGTCATCGAGGTGGGTCCCCCGTGGCTCTTCACGACGAGCGGCGGCAGCTCCCCCTCGGGGGCGGCGTAGCTCTCGTTCTTCGGCGGGTAGAAGAAGGCGTGCGCCGTGAGACCCCCTCCGGTCGGGAACTCCACCGGCTCCGGAACGGAGATGTACGCGGGATCCAACCCGAGTTCGCTCGAGCGGCGCAGAACCTCGTGCCCCCCGGTCGCGGGGTCGAGTCGTACGACCGAGAGCGGCTCTGTCGGCGAACCGCCGATGAAGACCACCCCGGCATCCCCGGAGCGTACGTGGGAGATCGACTGATAGGGCGTTTTTATCTCTTCCAGGCCGCCGGAGCCGACGTGGAGCCGGGCCAGGTGTGAGATGCCGCGTTCTATGTAGCTGCAGACGATCGTCGTGGGGGAGAGGAAGGCGTAGGTGGACGTGCCGAAGACCCACTGCGGCACCCCGAACTCGGCCTCCATCTCGCACAGGGGTTCGACTCCGCCTTCCGTCAGCCGGTAGAGGTTCCACCAGCCCGTACGATCCGAGACGAAGCAGAGTGTCCCCTCCGGAGACCACTCCGGCTGGAAGATGGACTCTTCCTCCCCGCCCGCGAGCCTCACCGGGTCTTTCGGCGAGCCGTCTCCGTCCAGCTTTGCCACCCACAGCTCCGTGCCGTCCCAGGGCATGTTCGGGTGGTTCCATGTGAGCCAGGCCAGCCGGGTTCCGTCCGGGCTCAGGCGGGGCGAGGAGTAGAAGTCGTTGCCGGAGGCGAGCACCCTCTCGGAGCCGTCTTCGAGGTCTATGGCGACCAGCCGGTTCTCCGGTTCCCTGCCCGCCTCCTCGTGGTCCTCGCAAACAGCGATGAGGAGGCCGCGGCGAGCATCCACGACCGTGTCCGCGTAGCGCCGGGCGGAATCCGGGGTGATGGGCTCCGGCTCTCCGCCGGGGGATTGGCGGTAGAGGCGCTGGTCCGAGAAGTTGGAGAAGTAGACCACCCCGTCGTGGACTGCGAAGTCGCCGCCGCCGTACTCGTGCACCCGCGTACGCGCGTTGAAGGGTTGGGGTGCGACCTCTTCCATTCGGCCCTCCGGCGTGCGGCGCACCACCACGTTGCGGCCGCCCTCCTCCGGGCGTGACTCCAGCCAGTAGATGTCCCCGCCGTCGAGCGCCGTCTGGCCCAACCCGACGCTGCCACTCGCGACCATCTCTGCGGAGATGGGGGATCTCCAGGAACCGTAGGGGGCGGTTCTGCGCGCGACCATCCGCTAATCCTCACGCACGTAGCGGGCCGTGACCTCCTGGCGGTTGCCGCACCGCGGGCAGGTGAACGGACGGACCTTCCTGGAGCCGTAGGCCGGGACTATCGTCGTCTTGTTGTAGTCGAAGACGTAACCGCACTCCTCGCACTTCTGGCGGAAGGTGACGACCGTGCCCCGCGTGTTGACCACCGTCGCTCCCGTCATCTCTATGGCCATCTACTCACACCTCCGAAGTGACGTTCTCAGGCAGGATTTTACGACCCGGAGCGTTCCCCGGAGGTTTTAAAGGAACAACGAGGCTATCAGGGTGACACTTCAAGGGGGTGAGGGTTTCGGTGGAGATCGGGTAGGACTTTCATACCCTCTCTCCGGCCGAAGTCTTCCTCTCCTTCCTGAGCTCGAGCCGGGCTATCTGCGCGCGGTGGACCTCGTCGGGGCCGTCGGCGAGGCGCAGGGTGCGCGAGGAGGCCCACATGTACGCGAGGGGGAAGTCGTCGGAGACGCCGGCCCCGCCGTGCGCCTGTATCGCCCGGTCGAGGACGCGCAGGGCGACGTTGGGGGCGACGACCTTTATCTGGGCGATCTCGCTGCGGGCCTCCTTGTTGCCTACCCGATCCATCATGTATGCCGCCTTGAGGGTCAGGAGGCGCGCCTGCTCTATCTCTATCCGGGAGTCTGCGACCCACTGCTGGATGACGCCCTGCTCGGAGAGGGGTTTGCCGAAGGCCACGCGGTTCTTGACCCGCTCGCACATGAGCTCCAGCGCCCGTTCGGCGACCCCGATGAGGCGCATGCAGTGGTGGATGCGCCCGGGGCCGAGCCGACCCTGGGCGATCGCGAACCCCTTGCCCTCGCCCCAGATCATGTTCGAGGCAGGTACCCTGACGTCCTCGAAGGTGATCTCGGCGTGGCCGTGCGGGGCGTCGTCGTAGCCGAAGACGGGGAGCGTCCGCTCTATCTTCACCCCCGGGGTGTCGAGCGGGACCAGGATCATGGACTGCTGCTCGTGGCGGGGTGCCTCCGGATCGCTCTTGCCCATTACGATGGCTATCCTGCACCTCGGGTCCCCGGCCCCCGAGGACCACCACTTCCGGCCGTTTATGACGTACTCGTCACCGTCGCGCACGATGCTGGCCCGCACGTTGGTCGCGTCCGAGGAAGCCACGTCCGGCTCGGTCATGCAGAAGCAGGATCGGATCTCGCCCGCGAGCAGCGGCTCAAGCCAGCGCTTCTTCTGCTCCTCGCTGCCGTAGCGTACCAGCACCTCCATGTTGCCGGTGTCCGGGGCGTTGCAGTTGAAGGCCTCGGGTGCGATGGGGCTGCGGCCCATGATCTCGCACAGTGGTGCGTACTCCAGGTTGGTGAGCCCGGCCCCGTACTCCGAGTCGGGGAGGAACAGGTTCCAAAGCCCCTCGGCGCGGGCCTTCTCCTTGAGCTCCTCCATCACCGGCGGGATGCTCCACCGGCTCTCCGCCGCGTCGAGCTGCTCGCGGAACACCCGCTCCGACGGGTAGACGTGCTCGTCCATGAACGCCTCCAGACGCTTCTGGAGGTCTCTGACCTTCTGCGAGTATTCGAAGTCCACTCTCCCGCCTCTCCTCGCCGTTCCCTGCGTTTCAGGGTGTATTCTAATGGAAGGAGGAATCGTTTTATCCGCCGCTTCCGGCGGGCCTCTGGCCTAGCTTCACGTCTATGGTCTGTTTGCTGCCACCGTGCACGACGGTAACCTTCACGGTGTCTCCCGGCCTGTAATTGCGCAGCGCAGCGACGAGGTCCCCTGTACTTTGCACCTCGTAAGAACCGACCCTGGTTATCACGTCCGTGCGCTTGAGACCCGCGCTCTCGGCCGGGCTGTTCTTCGCCACCTTGACGATGATCGCCCCGTGGTCGACCGAGATCCCGAACCGGCCGGCTATCGAGGGGGTGAGGTCCACCGTGTAGACCCCGAGGTACGGGTGAACCACCTTGCCGTGGCTGATGATCTGGTCGGCCACCGAAGTCGCCACCCGGGCCGGGATGGCGAAGCCTATGTTCTCCGCACCGGTCTGACCCGGCGGCAGGTAGGCCTCGTTTATCCCTATTACCTCGCCTTTGATGTTGGCCAGCGCCCCGCCGGAGTTACCGGGGGAGATGGCGGCGTCCGTCTGGATCAGACCGGTCAGGGACGGAACCTGCACGCCTCCGGTGTAGCGGGACGGGATCGAGCGGTTGGTGCCGCTCACGACCCCGAAGGTGACCGTGGACTGGAAGCCGGAGGGGCTGCCTATGGCTACAGCCCACTCTCCGACCCGGAGGTTCTTCTCGCCGGAGAACTTGGCTGCCGGGAGGTTGTTGCGGTTCACCTTGAGAACCGCGATGTCGTCGTAGGCGTCACGTCCGACGACCTGCGCCCTGGCGATCGAACCGTCCGCGAAGGCGACGTTGACCGAGCTTGCCCCCTGCACGACGTGGGCCGCGGTGATGATGTAGCCGTCGCTGCGGTAGATCACGCCGCTGCCGATTCCCTGGGCGCTTTGCGGTCCGAAGGGAGTCTGCTGGACTTCGCGCACGTTGACCTGTACCACGCTCGGGCTGAGCTGGGCGTAAACCCGCGCCACCGGCTGGTTCTTCGGGATGCTGGAGGGGGCCGCCGGGACCGTCTGGGCCACGCTACCGGTGGTCCGCGAGGTGCCGCCGGAGTTGCTCCCGTTACCGCAGCCGGCGGCCAGCAACCCCACGATCAGCCCGCTCAACAGCAGCAGAAAAGCTCTCCGGGATCTCAAGCTGGCACCTCCCAGGATGTGTCGATGCACATGTCTGTTACGGATCTCTGATTGCCTAGTTTCGTTATACCTTAAGGAAGGAGTGGATGCGTGCAAAACCGAAAAGAAGTTCCCTGGACCTTGCCCGTGCCGGAGGGGCCGTGCGCACCGGTGTCTACCTCTCGGGCTGGAAGGGATGCTGGTGATCGAGCCTCACGGGAACATCGGGGGGCTTGAGATGCAGCCGACCCATCCCGTGCTGGAAGGGCGCCGGAGAGATTTCTCGACCGCTACGAGCTCTCTCCAGGCCGGGCGGTGCTCGTCGAGAATCTCGGGGATGGCGCGCAGGGATGCTTCCGCGTCCCTTCTTTATGTAGAAGAGGCCGGAGGTCGTCTGCGGCGAGGTGGATGCTGGAGACCGGCCCGGTCCGCCGGAAGATCCCCGTCGCCGCCGGATTCGCGCCGGGCGCAGCGGCTCCTGCACGCCGTAGAGCCGGTGGATGCTCTCCGAACGCCCCGGTCCGGCCGGCCTCGTGGCCTACCCGATGGTCGGCTCTCCCGTGTGTGCCAGGTCTACGGTCTTACCCTGGGGCAGGGTCAGGTCGTTCCCCAGATCTTCTGTGCGGTCTCGACGATGGTACGGAGCTTGTGCTCCTCTTCCTCCGGTGTCAGGGCGTTGCCGATGACCGAGGTGGCGAACCCGCACTGGGGGCTTATCGCCAGCCGCTCGAGCGGGACGTAGCGGGCAGCCTCGCGGATGCGCGCTTCTAACTCCTCCACGGTCTCGCGGCGGGGGTTCTTGGTCGTCACCAGCCCGAGGACCGCTATCCTGTCCTCCGGTAGGTGTCGCAGGGGCTCGAAGGTGCCGCTCCTCTCGTCGTCGTACTCGAGCATGAACCTCCCGGCGTTTATGCCGCCGAAGATCCTCCGCGCCAGCGGCTCGTAGGAGCCGGAGACGAGCCAGCGGCTGCCCTGGTTGCCCCGGCAGAGGTGGAACGCGAAGGTCACGCCGGGATGATCCCCGATGACGTGGTTGTCGAGCTCGACGCCGCGGGTGAGCCAGCGGTCGAGGTTCCAGCCACGCGCCTCGTAGAACGCCCGGGTCTTCGGGTCCAGGAGCAGCGGGTAGTGGGGGGCGTCGAGCTGGATGTAGGTGGCCCCGAGCCGCACCAGCTCCTCGACCTCCTCCCGCAAGAGCCGCGCCACGTCCTCCAGGAACTCGTCGAGCGTCGGGTAGGCCTCTCTGGAGACCTCCGGAGACCAGAAGCTGGCGTACAGGGAAGGGCTCGGGAGCGTGACCTTGATGGTCCTGTCCGTGCGCGCCCGGGCGTAGACGAACTCCTCAGCCGAGAGGTTCCGCACCCGGCGGAGTCTGCCTCTGACCCCCAGGTCTTCCGGCCGCTCGGTACTCTTGTCTCCCACCCGCTCGTCGCCGTGCCACTCGCCCCAGAGGTAGGCGTCCACGGTGTGGGGGCCGAAGCCCTCGGTGGACTCGACGAGCTGGCTCTGGAAGGACTCCCGGCGCATCTCGCCGTCGGTCACGACAGAGAGCCCCGCCCGCTCCTGCAACGCGAGGGCCTCGTCCACGGCCCGATCCTCGACGCGCTTGAAATCCGCCGCGGAGAGCTCGCCCGCCGCGCGGCGCTCCCTGGCCTCGAGCAGGTAGGGGGGACGCAGCAGGCTCCCGACCACGTCGGCGCGGGCGGAGATCATACGCCGGGTGAGCGCTCCCCGACGACCTCCACGTCGTCGCGGTACGCCTCGTAAGCCCTGGTGTACTCCATGACCCGCGCGACTTCGGAGACGAACTCCTCGTCGTATCCGGCGCGCTTCAGCAAATAGAAGCCCATCTCCATCCCGGAGGAGATGCCGCCTGCCGTCAGGATGCGCCCGGCGTCCACGACCCGGGCCCGGCTGACTCTGCAGGCGGGCGCGATGTCGGCGAGACGATCGATTGGGGGCTTGCCGTTCGGGGGCTTCTCGGTGTTGTCCGGCTCCTTGCGGTTGGTCGCGGCAAGCCCGTCGAGCAGGCCCATCTTCGCGTAGACCCACGAGCCCGTGCACACGCTGACGAGCAGCGTCTCCTCCGGGAGGGAACGGACGTAGTCGTGCAGGTTGCGGTTGTGCATCTCCGGCCGGGTCCCGATGCCGCCCGGGATCAGGAAAGCGTCCATCGCCGGATGGTCCCTGAAGGAGTAGTTCGGCAGGATGGTGAACCCCGCCTGGGCCTGCACCGGCCGCATCGCCTCCCCGACGAGGAAGACATCGAGCTCCGGATCGAAGCGCCGGGCTACCGAAAATACCCCGTAGGGCGCGGCGAAGTCCACTGTCTCGGCGCCCTCGAACACGTAGATCCCGAGCCTGAACCCCTCTTTTCGTGCCATCCTTGGGCCTCCTCTATGTCGGGGGATGGGCTGTTCCTTTGTTTATACTCCCCGGGAGACCAGCGCGACGGCCCTGCCGGGCCCGCCGCTCGATCCGGCGACCTTGAGGGGGAGGAAGATGAAGTACGCCCCCCGCACGGGCAGCTCTCCGAGGTTCGTCAGGATCTCGACGTAGCGCATCCCCCTGCCCAGGCCCTCCCGGTGCACCGGCACCCCGTCGTGTGCGCTGCCGATGCTCGGGGCGTCTATGCCGAGCGCCCTTATCCCCTTCTCGTGCAGGTAGACGGCGAGCTCCGGTGAGGGTGCGGGCCAGCCCGGGGATTTCCCGGTGACGAGCGGGGCCCGCATGAACCTCTCGCCCTCCTCGCCCTCGGCGTAGTAGCGGTCCCAGCCGGTCCGCAGCAGCACCACCTCGCCCTCCTCCAGCTCCCCGTGCTCTTCCTCGAAGGCCCTTATGTGCTCCGGCTCGATGAAGGGGCTCACCCCGGGCTTACCCTGCCCGGAGAGGAACCGCACGTCGACCACGACGGCGGGTCCCATCAGCTCCTCCGGCGGCACCTTCTCCCCACTCTGGCTCCCGAGCGGGCCCGCCGCTGGGAGTCCCGAGCTCTCCGGCGGGATGAAGTGGGTGGGGGCGTCGAAGTGTGTGCCGCAGTGTTCGTCGATGACGATGAAGTTGGTCTGGTAGGGGGCTGTGCTGCGGGTCCTGCCGGTGGGACCCTCGACCTCGGCGAACCAGTTCCAGTTGTGGTGGGCGAAGCTCATGTGTCCCGGCCAGGTGCCCGGAAGCCGCTCGGAGAGCGTGACCGAGAGGTCGACCACCCGCGCCGCGCCGATCCCGCCGAGATCTATCACCGCGCCTCCTTCCCGCCGAGCATCTCCTGCAGGCTCGCCTCCGCCCGCACCATCGGGTGCTGCATCACCCGGGCGTACAGCTCCTCCAGCGCCTTCTCCCCCTCCTGGCGTTTCGCGGACCACTCCGCGTCGAAGCTCCCTGAGCGTATGCGCTCCTCGAGCGCCTCGCGCAGGAAGGATTCTATCCCAACCCGGTCCGTCTCCGCGAGGCGGGAGAGCTGCCCGTACTGGCTCGTGTGCGAGTGGAGCCTGAGCTGCTCGAAGAAGCCCACCTCGGCCGCCCGCTCGAAGATCTCGGCCGGCTCCTTCGAGACGTAGAGCTCCAAAAGCGCCGCCTCGGGCGGTATGCCCGCCTCGACCTCGAGCTCGAACGCCGCGAGGAAGATCCTCATGATGAGCGGCCAGATCCCCTGCTCGGCGAGGAGGTCCATCCAGGTCTCCTGCTCGAAGCCGACCTCTATCGCCCCGGCCCGCGTGCAGCCTATCGCCTTCGCGAGCGCCAGGCAGTCCTCCCGGGCGTGCCCGGAGGCGTCCCGGTGGACATCCACGAAGCACGGCGCCCCCTCCCCGGAGAGGTAGAGCGCCCTGAGGGCCTCCCCGATCATGCGTGGGGCGACCATCACCACGTCCACCCCCTCCGGCGGTTCGATGTGGGAGAAGGTCACGTTGTAGCCACTCGCGAAGACGAGCGTCTTCCCGGGGGTGAGGTGCGGCCCGATATGCTCCGTGTAGACCTCCGGAGCCACCTCGTCGGGGATGAGCAGGAGGATCACCTCCCCCCTTCGTGCGGCCCCGGGGATGGGCATGACCGGGAAGCCGTCCTCCTCCGCCTGGTCCCAGCTCTCGTCGCGGACGTTGCCGACGATGATGTCCTCTATCCCCGAGTCGCGCATGTTCAGGGCCTGGGCGCGGCCCTGGTTGCCGTAGCCGATCACCGCGACGGTGCGCCCGGAGAGCCTCCCGATATCCGCGTCCTGGTCTGTGTAGATGCAGGCCAACTTTCCCTCCTCTCTTTTCCGGTGGGGCGATGGTAAGCCCGGAGGGGCTCGAAGTGAAGCCCGGTGTACCGGGGGATGAAAAAGGGCCCCGAAAGGGGCCCCGACGGGAGGAGGTCCGCGGTATCCCTACCGCGGGCAGGAGGTGATGAACGGCGAAGCCTCCTTCAGGACCTGCTGCTTCGACTTGGGTTTGTCGAAGGAGGCAGGGAAGGGGACGTAGCCGTTTATGAGGTTGAGGTAGGAGGCGTGGCGCGCCTCGACGGTCGCTATCGTCGCGCCGGCGGTCAGCAGGTCGGGGTTCTTTATCTTGTGGATCGCACCGTCGTAGGCCGAGACGCCAAGGTTCTCGAAGATGCGGGCGAGCTGCACGAAGCCCTTCACGTTCTTGTACGGGAAGCGGTAGCGGCACTCCGGCACGGGTTTGCCGCCGAGCTGCCGGATGACGGCCGTCAGCGTCTTGACGTGGTCGTGCTCGTGCTCCCGGATGAGCTCGAAGTACTTCCTTACCTCGGCGCCGTCGAGGATGCGTATCCCCGCCTTCTGGTAGCGACGGTACCTGAGGAACGCGAGCCGGAAGTCCTGGGTGGTGAACCTCTTCAGGCCCTCCCTGTAGAACGCGTACTCCAGATGTTCCAGCGTGAGCGCGTAGTTGAGGACGGCGATGTCCCCCGCCGTGTTCGCGGCCTCGGCGGTCTTCGGGAGCAGGGCTCCGCCGCCGAGCGCGAGCGCCAGCGCCCCCCCGCCGAGAAGCCTGCCCGAGCCGGAGAGGAAGCCGCGCCGCGAGAGGGCCTCCTCCGTGAACGACTGCTGGACCATTACCGCTCCTTTCTCCAGAGACCGGTTTCGGATACGCCGTATACGGCGCCTGCGGGTTCCCGGATCACAGGAGTCGGCTCGATTCCGCCAGCGGCCTCAGGTTCCCTGATTCATCGAAGCTCAGCTCTGCGGGCCCATCCACGATCTCTGCGTCGCCCGCCGCGAGCACCTCTTCGAGCAGGTTCTCCGAGACGAGGGCGTATCTGAGGTCGAGCGTGTTCGGGATGCGCACGAAGCGCGCCCTCTCCGGCGGGACACCCCAGTTGCAGCGGACGGCGGCCTCGAGCGCCTCGCGGTCGTTCTCCAGGATCAGCGGGATCTTACCCCGCTCGACGAACGTGCTGGTGAGGACGTTCTGGTTGGTCGCGGCGAAGTCCATCTTCTCGAAGAGCCGCTTCGTAGTGAAGTCCGCGAGCCCCACCCCGAGCGCGTTGCCGTGCGAGGCCTCGCTGAGATCACCCACGATGATGTACCTGACCTTCGGGCTCTCCGGCTCCTCGACGCCCGGGATGCGGTAGCGGCCGATGACGTTGGTGTCCATCCCGGTCCCGCTGTAGTTCTTGCCGAGCTCGTCGACGAAGAGGATGTCGATCTCCTCTGCGGGGAGCTTCGGGGCAAGGTTTCTCGCCCGCCGCAGCAGCGCCTTCTCGCGTTCGATTACGGCCTCCGGCAGGATGGCCTCCAGGATCGCGGTCTCCTCGCAGGCGTTCTCGACGAGCGCGACCCCGAAGAGGATCTTGCCGGAGGAGAAGACGAGGCTTCCGGCCTCGACCATGTGGTCGCGGATGCCTGGGATGCCGCGGGCGTGCAGCTTCAGGGCCCCGGCGTGCTTGCCGAGTCCGATCGCGGCCATCTTCAGGAGCCCGCTCTCTATCTCCGAGTGGAAGTCGGTGTGCTGCTTGATCCGGCCCACGACGACCACGCCGTCCGCCTGCGCGGCCAGCCGGTCCATGTAGACCGGGATGCCGTGTGGGGTGCGTCCGATCTCGACGGTCTCCATCGAGGAGCGGATCGGTGCTCCGACGCTCCGCTCGGTGACGCCCAGGCTCTCGAGCACCTCGAGCTGTCCCTCGGCGGTGGCCCCGCCGTGGCTGCCCATCGCCGGGACTATGAACGGCTCCGCCCCGGCCCCTCGCACGATGCCGACGAGTGTCTCGAGCACCTTCGGGATGTCCGAGATGCCGCGGCTCCCGGCGGTGATCGCGACGCTCATCCCCGGTCGGAGCTTCTTCCGGATCTCCGGGCGCGCGCACTGCCTGCGCAGCTCCTCCTCTACGTCCTCCACCCGCGGCCGCGGGAACCCGCGGCGCACGAGGGCCACCTTCGGAAACTCCACCCCCATCACCTCCTCGCTATCCGGCCGCTCAGCTCGCGGGCAAGCTCTATCGCGGCCTTCATGCTGCGGTGGTCCGCCATACCCGTACCCGCGATATCGAAGGCGGTCCCGTGGTCCACGCTGGTGCGGAAGAACGGCAGGCCCACCGTGACGTTCACCCCCGTTTCGAACCCCGAGAGCTTCACCGGGATGTGGCCCTGGTCGTGGTACTGCACGACCACGATGTCGAACTCCCCCTTCCTGGCCCGCGAGAAGATCGTGTCCGGCGGGTAGGGACCGCTCGCGTCGATCCCCTCTTCCCGTGCCCGTTCCACCGCCGGCCTTATGAGTCTTTCGTCTTCCTCGCCGAAGAGGCCGTTCTCCCCGGCGTGGGGGTTGAGGCCCGCGACGGCTATCCTGGGTTCCTCGATGCCGAGCTTCCTCAGGGTCTCGTGGGCGAGACGGATCACGGCGAGCTCCCGCTCGGGCTGCACCAGCTCTATGGCCTCTCTCAGTGGGACGTGGGTCGAGACGTGGATGACGCGCAGATCCTCTGAGACGAGCATCATCGCGTAGTCTCTGGTGCCGGTGAGGTCGGCGAGGATCTCGGTGTGACCGGGGTATTCGTGCCCGGCGAGGTGTATCGCCTCCTTGTTCAAAGGCGCGGTGGCGACCGCGTCCACCTCTCCCTCGAGCGCGAGGGAGGTCGCGTGGCGGACGTACTCGAAGGCGGCGTCTCCGGCCCGGGCGTCGAGCTTGCCGAACGGGAGGTCCATGGGCAGCTCGCTCCGGGTGATGACGTCGGCGATGCCCGGCTCGAAGCGGGCCTCCGAGACTCCTCCTATGACGTTCATGCTCAGGGGGAGCCCGAGGAGGCTTATCGCGCGCCCGAGGATGCCCGCGTCCCCGACGATGACCGCGTGGTTTTCTCGCTGAAAACCCTCCTCGGCGAATGTCCTGGCGACCACCTCCGGGCCGACGCCCGCCGGGTCTCCCATCGTGACCGCGACGGTGGGAAGTGCTCTTCTGTCCTCGGTCATCGTCCTCCTCCGGTCAGGGTGAGAAGCGCGTTCCAGAGCGTCTCGGGCCCTCCAAAACCCCCGGCCTTGGTCACGACCGGGTACGGGCGATCCCCGATCAGGGTGCCCGCTGGAACGCCGGGCTCCACCTCTCCTCTCAACAGGATACCGCGCGCTCCGAGCGCCGAAGCGATCCGACGGGCCGTCTCTCCTCCGGTGAGCGCCAGCGCGTCGAAGAGGTCCTCCTCGGCCAGGCTGACCACGACCCGCGCGAGCGCGGCGGATATCCTCTGTTCCGCCCTCGCACTCCTCTGCAGGGCGGAGCACAGAGCGGCGCTGCGACCGGCCATGAGGACGCGGCACAGGCAGTCGGTAGCGTCTTCTGCGAGCGGGACGACCTCCAGGCCTCGTTGCTTGAGGACATCGAGCTGCTCACGGGCGGTGGCGCTGGTACTCCCCACGACGACGAGCACCCTGCGGGCGGAGAAGGTGGGCGGGCCCGGCACCTTCCGCGGGCCGGGATGGACCGAGCCGAGCGCCCGGGCGAGCCCCGCCGAGCCGGCCCAGAGTACGGAGGCGGGATCCCGAACGCAGCGTACCAGATGCTCCAGGTGGCTTTGCTCTTCTGCGTCCGCCACGATCCATCGCGCCCGCGCCAGCGATCGGCCTGCGTCTTCGCGGCGGGCTCTTGCCGCCAGCACTTCCACCGGACCGAGCCCGGCTCTCTCGAGCAGGGTCGGGAGGTGCCCCCCGGGTAGCGGCTCTCCGTGGAGAACCTGCGTCCCCTCACGGGTCGTGCGGCCCATCTCCGGGAAGGCAGGGGCGAGGAGGCAGGCCCGGCGTCCCGAGGTCTCGAGCGCGGCGCCGAGCTCCGCGGCGACGTTGCCCCGCAGGGTGGAGTCGAGTTTCTTGTAGAGGATGGTGGCGTGCCGCACGCGCTCCGTGGCCCCGGCGGTTATGTCCGCGGCCCCTTCTCTCCCCAGTTCCCTGGAGCCGGTGTCCAGCGCCAGGGCGTCGGCCTCCGGCAGGGTGGTGCTGTTCTGGAAGAGCACGGCCGTACGGTACCCGGAGCGGGCGAACTGCACCCCGCAGTCCGCCGCCCCGGTGAGGTCGTCGGCGACGATGGCGACTGCCGGTTGCGCAGGCGGTCGCATTTCAGGTGCTTATCGCCTCGAGCTCCTGCCCGGGCGGTATCCTGCGCAGCGCGAGCGTCAGCAGCTGACCGAGGGCGAGCACTACGGCCACCACGACCCAGGCCGTGGTCTCCGTGGTGAAGGTGGTGAGGATGGTCCAGATGCCGGCCCCGATCAGGAGCCCGCCGGCGAAGATGGCCCCGAGGAAGCCCACCGCCGTGCCGCGCACGCGGGTGGGGAAACTCTCCGCCTGGTAGGCGTAGCCTGCTCCGGACCAGGTTCCGTTGGTGACCTGGTAGATCAGGAAGTAGATTATGCCGGCGAGCACGGTGCCGTGCACGAGCAGGAAGATCAGGTTGAGCGGTGCCACGAGCATGGTCGTCCGGATCAGAACCTCCCTCCGGCCCCACTTCTCACCGAGCCATCCGCCGAGGATGTAGAAGAAGAACCCTATCCCCCCGGAGAGCAGGAGCAATACCCCGGCCTCTCCTCCGGTGAACCCTTTGACCCGGGTGAGGAAGTCGGTGACGTAGAGGTTCGAGGCGGCGAAGGAGCTCGAGTAGAACAGCCAGACGACCGTGAGGAGCAACAGCTGGCGGCGTACCGGTCCGGGGTGGGCGAAGGGCTGCTTGAGCGTGACCTCCTCGACCTCTTCGACGTTGACCTCGTACTTCTCGAGTAGACGGGCGAGGTGTTCTTCGTCCCCGGCCTTCTTGGCTCGCTTGACCTCCTGCGGGTGCCGGAAACGGTCGCTCTCCCTTATGAAGGCCCGGCCGATGATGACGACGATGATCGGGATGACGCCGAACAGGAATACGAAGCGCCAGCCGTAGCCGATGAACAGCGTGTAGACCGCCGAGGCGAGGAAGACGCCAAGCGGCCAGCCTCCCTGCACGATGGAGTACAGGAGCCCCCGCCGGCGCGCGGTAACCTGCTCGTTCACGAGCGTGATCGAGACGGCGAGTTCCGACTGGGCGAAGGCCGAGGCGAGCATCCGGATCACGACGAGCTGCCAGAAGTTCTGCACGAAGAAGGTGAGCCCGGTGAAGACCGCCGCCGCAGCGAGGCAGATCATCCACATCCTCTTGCGCCCCAGGGTGTCCATGCCGTATCCGACGAAGAGCGTGACCACGAACTGCGCAGCCGAGACGAAGAAGACCAGGGTTCCCACCAGGGAGGCCGAGAGCCCGAGATCCTGTGAGATGTTCGGGATCGTGAGGACCAGGAGGTTGAGGTCGTACGATGCGAGCGACCAGCCGGCGAGCGCTATTATTATCAGATAAAGGGTGTATGCTCTACCTCCTTCGGTGCTGCCGAGCATGCTTTCGTTTTGCGTGGTCATCGGTGTTCATCCTCCTAACCCTTTCCCCGTTTGTTTTCGTGGAGTCCACCTCTACGCTTCGTTCAGACGAGATGCACCTCCAATCCTCCGATCTTCGAGATCTCCCGCAGCTTCGCTTCTGACAGCGAAGAGCCGGTTACCAGATCGTCCACCTCCTCCAGGGTGCACACGTCGAAGAAGGCCGGAGGCCCAAACTTGCTGTGGTCGGCGAGCAGCACGACCCTCCGCGCGGCGCGGATGATCGCCCGCTTGACCGCCGCGACCTCCAACCCGGCCTCGGTGAGCGTCGTGCCCGCGACCGCGTGTATCCCGACGAGCGCGACGTCCGCGTGCAGCCGCTCGAAGAACGCCTGGGTCTCGGGCCCGAGCAGCGTGAACGAACGCTCCCTCACCACTCCTCCTGAGACCAGGACCTTCACCCCGGAGATCGGCGCGAGCAGCGAGGCCGCATACACGTCGTTCGTGACCGCGGTGATCCGGAGGGGCCGCCTCGCGAACGCCTCTATCGCCGCGATCACCGTCGATGAGGAGTCGAAGATGACGCTCTGACCCTCCTCCAGGAGCGAGGCGGCATGCCCGCCTATCCTCGCCTTCTCCTCCGCGTGGCTGCGCCGCCGGTCTTCGAAGAGGGGCTCGAAGGTCGCCCTCTCGGACGCCACCGCCCCCCCGTGCGAGCGGCGTATGACACCCTCCTTGTCCAGCAGCCTGAGATCCCTGCGCACCGTGGACTCCGAAACCCCCGTCTCCCGCGCGATCTCGGCCACCGACGCCGCCCCCCGCGACCGTAGCAGGCTCAGAACCCGCGTCCTGCGCTCCGCCGGTATGCTCCTGTCCCTGCTCCTGCCCTTCATCCGCCTCTCCCCGCTGGCACGAACAATTTACCAGTATCGGTCATATGTTGTCAAATAAAGTCGTTTATGAGCAAAAATGAGCGGAAGGCACTTCATGGTGAGGTGTTTAATTACCTGTATGGGATATACGCTTTTGTGATGTTTGGAGGCAGAGGAGGTTTTGAGGATTGATCTTTGCCGGAGGGGTTGACGAGAGCGGAAGGGTGTTTTGAGTTTTGATCTGTGGCAGGGGGTGGTGCTTGCGGGTGCGGGGTTTCTCTCCGGCGCGCTCAACGCCGCCGCAGGGGGAGGTTCTCTGATCAGCTTCCCTGCCCTGCTGTGGGTTGGTTATCCGCCGATAATCGCCAACGTCACCAACAACGTCTCGGCCGTGCCGGGTTACGTGGGAGGGGGATGGGGGTATCGGGAGTACCTCTCGGGGCAGAGAGGCAGGATCGTCGCCCTCTCCGCGGCGAGTACTTTGGGCAGCGCGATCGGGGTATTTCTGATCCTGAAGAGCTCGCGGGCCCAGTTCGAGGGGGTGGTGCCTTTCCTGGTGCTGATGGCGTGCGCCCTGCTCGCGCTGCAGCCTTATCTGGGCAGGATACTCGGCGGATTTCAGAAGCGGAAGAGGGAGCGGCCCGGCCTCGGGGCGCTGGTGGCCCAGACCCTCGCCGCCGTTTACGGGGGATACTTCGGGGCTGCGCTCGGTGTGGCCGTGCTGGCGCTGCTCGGGATAGCCATAGACGACAGCCTGCAGAGGATAAACGCCCTGAAGGCGTTCCTTCAGATCGTGATAGGCGGGGTCGCTGCGGTGGGGTTCATACTGCTCACCCCCGTCGCCTGGGGAGCGGTGGCCATCGTCGCTCCGGCTTCGATCGTCGGCGGGAGGTTTGGTGCCTGGGTGGCTCAGCGGCTCAGCGACCGCGTCCTGCGCGTCTCGATAATAGTCTACGGGGTGACGATAGCGGGCTGGCTGTTCATGCGTTAGGGACGAGTCAGGCTGTAGAATTCCGTTCCGTGGGACACGGTAAGCTCTGGAGAGAGGCTGCTCGTGCCGGCGTGCGGTGGGGGATAACCGGCGGCGTCGTCGGTTTCGCCGTCTCCCTGCTCGGCGCCCTCGCCGGGATCATCGCCGCCGGCTTCGTGGGAGTGTTCTGCGGGCGTCGGGTGGCCCGTTCTGCGGTCGGTGGGGACCATCCGTCGGAGGGGGCCGCTGCCGGGCTCGCCGGCGGCGCCGTGGCGATGCCCCTCTTCGTCGTGGGCAGCGCCGCCGGAGCGCTCGTCTCAGCGAGCAGCCTGGGCTCCCGCAGGATCGCCGCAACCCTCTCCGACGCCACCGGGATGGAGCTCGGTCCCGGCGAGGCCTGGCAGATCTTCCTGCTCTCAGTAGCCCTCGCCGCTTTTTTCGAGGCCGTGATCTTCATGGTCTCCTCCTGCATCGCCGGTGCCATGGCCTGCAGGAAGGACCGCTCCTAGCCGCCCGAGACTGGGACGCTGACCCCCTCGAACTGGCCGGTCTTCGCGCTCGCGGAACCCACCTGGAGCGTGCCAGTACCGCTGAAGTCCCTGAAACCGAGGGTCGTCCTGAAGTAACCCCAGGTGTTCGACCAGTCATTGGCCTTCGTGCTCTTGCGGGCGATGACGTCTCCGTTCGAGTTCTTGAGCAGGACCGTGACCTGCCCCTCGAAGGTGCGAGCGTATCCCTCCACCGTGAGCGGACTCGAGACCGACTCGCCCTTGCGGGGCTCCATGACCACGACCTGCCTGCCACGCACCGGGAGCGGGCGTCCTAGAGCGGAACCCGACGGCTGGTAGTCGATCACCAGCCGTCCCGGGTTGTCCAGGCCGAACACCCGGTAGCGGAACCCTCCGGTCGCGAACACGTCTACGAAGAGCCCCCCGTTCGGGGCACGGACCACGTAGTAGTCGTCCATGATGGAGCCGCCCAGCTTGCCGCCGGAGGCGGAAGTGGACCTGACCCCGGGGAGGTAGATGCGGCTGTAGCCCTCACCTGCCGGGCTCGAGAGCCTCCACAGCGGAACCGAGACGGCGGCACCGTCTTTCTTGCCGAAGTCTATGACCAGTCGGTCATAGCCGCCGTGTCTGCCGAATCTGATGTCTTGGATGCTGTCCGCGGCTCCCGGTGTGCCTCCTCGAGCCTGCGGCACTGCACTGAAACCCGCGGACGCGATCCGAGCCTTGGCTGTCGAGCCCGGTGCACCGCTGGTTCTACCTTTGCCGGTCTCTGCCTTCGCCGCGACACCGGTGCTACCCGCGTCCTGCCCGCCCGAAACGACGTCGGAGGAACTTCGAGAGGAGGATCGGGGGGAAGACCCCGTACTCTGAGAAGGGGTGGCGGACGTGCCGGAACTTGCAGCCGCCGCAGACGCGGTACCCGACGAGGCGCCACCCTCTCGCCCGCCACTCCCCTGGCCGCCCTGGCTGCATGCCACCGCCAGTGCAGTTGTAGCAAGAATGGCAAAAAGTGCCAGAGCCAGCCTTCTCATCTCCTCCTCCCCTACGATACTCCGCGCACGGGCCGCTGGCGCGGTTCGTTCTCAGATAAGGATAAAGCAAAAAGGAGCTACTTTCTGCGAGCTGCCTCCTCGGCGCCCTCTCCGAAGACCAGCCCCTCGCTCTCCTCGCGCTTCACACCGGCCTCGTCGAGCCGCAGGTCCTTCTGATAGCGCCGGATCGCGGCCTTGAGCGTACCGAGGCCCAGGGTGGCGCACCTCGGGCGGGAGGCGACGATCTGACGCCCAAGCTTCTCGATCATCTCGTTGTAGTCCATCTCGAGGATCTCGTCCATCGTCAGATTCTTCTCGTGGACCTCCTCGAGGAGCATGCTCGCGGCCGCCATGCTTATCGTGCAGCCCTCCCCCTCGAAGGTCACGTCCTCGATGTGCTTTTCGTCCTCTGCGCCCTTCAGGTAGATAGTGACGACGTCGCCGCACCCTGGGTTGCCCCCGGGCATCGTGACGTCGGCGTCTTCGAGGGACCCCCGGTGACGCGGCCTCTGATAGTGATCGGTGAGGATCTGTATCTGGAGCTGCCTGTCCAAGACTCGCCACCTCTTCGCTGCTCGCTCTCGCAGAGAAGGATTCTACCTCAGGCTTGCAATACGTACGCCGGAGACTCCTCTTGAAGAGGAGCTAGCTCAAATATTTCGCATGCGACCCATAGACACGGGACCGCTCCGGTGTAATATGTCGTATACGACGTGTAGAGTGCGGCATATAGGAGTGAGCGGTATGGCGGGGGATACAGAGGATCGTGATGCGGTGTTGATCCGGGAGGCCGAAGAGGTGACGGCGCACGTGCACGCGCTACCCCGGCTACTGCGGCGTTCCTTCGAGCCGGACATCGCCCGCAGCGGGCTGACTGCGCCTCAGATCCGGGCGCTCGACGAGCTTACCAGGGAGGATGGTATTAGCCTCAAGGAGCTCAGCTCCAGGATGGAGCTCTCTCACTCGACCGTCTCGGGCATCGTAGACCGTCTGGAGCAGAAGGGTTTTCTCTGGAGGACGCCGGACCCGAAAGACCGGCGCTACAGCTGCATCTTCCTCTCCGAGGAGGTTAAGGACTACCTGCGGACCGAGATGCCGTTCCGCAGGCGGGACCCGATCCTGCGAGCGCTCGCGCTCGCCAGCCCCGAAGAGAGGTCGCAGGTCCTCCAGGGTATCAGGGCGCTCAGGCGCCTTCTGGAGATGTCCATCACGGCCGGGGATCAGCAGGTAGAGCCGGAGCCGGCCTGGGGTACGGAGGAGTAGTGGAACCGGCGACGAATACGGAGGCTCCTGATGGCAGGGGTCTCTCGTTTCTGGCGCAGATCGGGCTTTTAGCCGGTCCTTTTCTCTCCATGGTTGACTCCAGCGTCGTCACCGTCGCCCTGCCGGAGATAGCCAGAGGGCTCTCCAGCACGCTCGCCGGCGCCCAGTGGGTGGTGAGCGGGTACCTTCTGGCGCTGGCAGCGGTGCTCGGCTTCAGCGCCTTCCTCGCCAAACGTTACGGTACCCGGCGGGTCTACCTGGCGAGCCTCCTCGGCTTCACCGCCGCGAGCGCCATGTGCGCCCTGGCTCCGGATATCGGGTTCCTGATCGCCGCGCGAGCGTTGCAGGGCTCCCTGGGCGCGCCCCTAGTGCCGCTGGCGATGAGTATGCTGCTCGGCAAAGGCGGGGCCGGGCGCGAGATGCCGGCGACCAGCGGTCTACTACTCTTCCTCGCCCCGGCGGTAGGGCCAGCACTCGGCGGAGTCCTGGTAGAAGCCTTCGGGTGGCCCTCCATCTTTCTTGTCAACGTTCCTCTCGGGTTGCTCGGGGGCTTCGCCGTGCTCCGTGCCGTAAGGGACCCCGGAGGCGGCGACCGCAACGTCCGTCCGGACCTGGTAGGAGTCCTGTTACTCGCCGGTGGGCTGGCGCTCGCCACCTACGGCGCCTCGGGAGGTCCGGACCTCGGCTGGTTTGCCGCAGACGTGTGGCCGTTTTGGGCTGCCGGCGGATGCCTCCTGGGACTCTACGCGCTGTGGGCCCTGCGCCGGGAGCAGCCGGCCGTGGACCTCAGGCTCCTGCGCCACCCTCAGAGCGCCCTCGCTATCTCTCTGTGCGTCCTCGTCTCCGTGGTGCTGTTCTTCGTGGTCTTCCTGCTCCCCGTGTTCATGCAGGATGTCCAGGGCTTCTCGGCCTTCGAGGCCGGAGTCGTCCTTTTGCCGCAGGGCATAGTGACCGGGGTAGGGACCATCCTCGGCGATATGCTGACCAGGCGTTACGGCGTGCGCCGGACCGTGGTCCCGGGCATGGGGATCCTCACCGCCGGCACGGCAGCCCTGTTGATGGTCGGCTACGGCACCCCTGTCTGGCTCACCGCCACGGTCCTCAGCGTCCGGGGTCTGGCCCTGGGGCTGACCATACAGCCTCTGCTGGCGGCTACGATCGGCGACCTCGACACCCGTGAGATCGCCGACGGCAACGCGCTGTTCAACGTCGCCGAGCGTCTCGGGGGCTCGGCGGGCATCGCCCTCCTGGCCACCTTCTTCCAGGTCCGCGAGCGCCTCCATATCGAAGGAGCCCTGCGGGGTGTCGGCGCAGCCGGTACCGGGGGACGGAGGGTGGGGATGGGCGGCCTCGGCGCTTTGCCCGCCGGGGTACGGGGCAGGCTGGCTGAAGCGGCCACGAGCGGCTTCCACGACACAGTGTGGGTGCTCGTAGCCGTCTGCGCGCTCGGGTTGTGCGCCGCGACGTTGCTCGGAGGTAAAGCCCGGCCAGCCGGGGATTAGAGCCGGTCCCGGCAGGAAACGATCCTCTCCTCTGCGGATACAATAGCCCTCATGAGAGTAGGGATAGTCGGTCTGCCCAACGTAGGAAAATCCACGCTGTTCAACAGCCTCACCCGGGCGGGAGCGGAGGCGCAGAACTATCCGTTCACCACGATAGAACCCAACCTGGGCGTCGCCGCCGTGCCCGACGACAGGCTCGACGCGCTGGCGCAGACCATGAACAGCCGCCGCAAGGTCCCGGCGACGGTCGACTTCGTCGACATAGCCGGGCTCGTGCGCGGGGCGAGCCGGGGCGAGGGGCTCGGGAATCAGTTCCTCGGGCACATCCGCGAGTGCGACGCGATAGCCCACGTGGTGCGCTGCTTCGCCGACGAGAACGTCTCCCACGTGCACGCGGGCGTGGACCCCGAGGGCGACATAGAGACGATAAACACCGAGCTTCTGCTCGCCGATCTCGCGACCGTGGAGCGCAGGATCGAGCGCGTCTCGCGTGCGGCCAAGAGCGGCGAGAAGAGCCTGGTCGAGGAGGCCGCCGCGCTCGAGCGGCTGCGCGAGCACCTCTCCGAGGGAAACCCGGCGCGCACCTTCCCGGAACGGGAGCCCGTCGAGGAGGCCTTACGGACGCTCATCACCGCCAAGCCCACCCTGTACGTGGCCAACGTGGACGAGGATTCGCTCGCGGAGGGGGATGCCTACAGCGCCGGGGTGGAGAAGGTGGCGGCGCGCGAGGGTGCGGAGGCCGTGCGGCTCTCGGCGAAGCTGGAGGACGAGATCGCCGGTCTCTCGCCGGAGGAGGCCGGGGAGTACCTCGCGATGCTCGGCGTCGGCTCCAGCGGGTTCGAGGAGTTCGTGCGGGCGGCGTACCGGCTGCTCGGTCTCATAACCTTCTTCACCGCCGGGGAGAAGGAGAGCCGGGCCTGGACCGTTCGCGAGGGGGCGACCGCCAGGGAAGCTGCAGGCAGGATCCACTCCGACATGGAGAAGGGCTTCATCGCCGCCGAGGTCGGTCGCTGGGACGACGTCGTCGAGGCCGGATCGTGGGCGAAGGCCCGCGAGGAGGCGAAGGTCCGGCTCGAGGGCCGCGACTACGTCGTGAGAGACGGCGACGTGATGCTGGTTCGCTTCAACACGTGATGGTGCCGTTCGCGCGGCCGGAGAAGCCGCTCTCCGAATGCCGGGTCGCCCTCGTCTCGACCGGTGGGGTGCACCTGCCGGAGCAGCCCCGCTTCGACATAGACGACCCCGCGGGCGACTGCTCGTACCGCGAGATCCCGGCCGGGGCAGAAGAGCTCACCTGGACCCACGCCTACTACCCGCGTCCGGGACGGCCCGTGGAGGACCTCGACAGCGTCTTCCCGCTCTGGACCCTGCGGAAGCTCGCGGAGGAGGGTGTGGTGGGAGAGCTCAACCGGAGACACTTCAGCTTCATGGGGGCGATCCACGATCCCGCCCCGCTCGCAGGAGAGACCGCTCCCGAGGTGGCCGGGAGACTGCTCCGGGATTCGGTCGACGCCGTACTCCTGACCCCTTCCTGACCGCTGTGCCACCGGTCCGTGGGGCTGGTAGCACAGGCGATAGAGGGACGTGGGATTCCGACGGTCACCCTCGCGATGGAGGAGGGGGTCGAAGCCCCCAGGGTGGCCCGGGTGCCCTTCCCTTACGGGTTCCCGGCGGGGGAGCCCCACGACGCACGCAGGCACCGGGAGGTCGTTCTCGCCGCGCTCGCGCTGCTCTACGAGCTCGACGCTCCCGGCGAGCTCAGGCTCCCTTTCCGATGGAGCGGGCCGTGAGAACTTTACCGCCCGGGATCGGGTGGCGGGGTATACTCTTCAGGAGATGTGAGTCTTCGTACGGGGCACAAGTGAGAGTGAGACGTTGAGCATAATATTTCTGTTCGTTGGGGTCTTTCTGGCCGTGTTCTTCCTGTTCTTGCTGCCTGTGATCTTCTCTTTGCAGGCCGTGGGTAGCCTCTTCGTCTACCCCAGACAGCTCGCCGCGATGTTCGGGAACAGGATACTCAGGCGCAACCACGCCCTCGAGCATGCCACCATAGCGGTGATGATGGAGCGGGAGCCCGGCCGCAGGCTCAATGGCTTCTCCACCGACGAGGGGTTCTTCGTTCAGGGTGTGCGCTCGATCGAGGAGGTCGAGAGCGCCGTGCGCGAGGCGCTCCAGCGCCTGAAGCGGGGCGAGAGGAGGCTCGCCATCCACCGCAACTGCGGCACTACGATCGTCGCGGCGAACCTGCTCGCTGCAGTCTTCTTCCTCATCGCGCTCGGCGTGGGCATATACCTGGGTGGCCAGGGTCTCTACGCCATGATCGTGCTCGGGGTCTTGCTCTCCTTCCTGCTCAGGGTGCCGTTCAGCCTCTTCCTGCAGCGGTTCGTGACCACCGACGCCGACCTCTCCAACGCCGAGGTCGGCTGGGTCGATCCCGCCCGACCGCAAGAGCTGCGCGCCGGTATCCTCGGCATGCTGCTCGCGGCCACCACCGTCAAGGTTTGGGTCTTCCACACCGATCCTGAGGCCGTCGAGTTCGTCCCCGACGACGAGACGATAACCCGCTAGCGAGATCAGCTTGTCAGGGGGCGAGGGTGCGGCCGAGCCGCCCGGCGACCTCGAACGGGTCGGAGGCGACCACCGGCGCCGCGTAGAGCTCCATCGCCCCGATGTCCGAGGTGCGGTTCGCTGGTGAGCCCCGGTCCACCAGGCGCACCATCGCCGGGAAGCTGGACCAATCCTCCTCTACGGGGGCGAGCGGCGGCAGGTAGAAGGCCACGTTGAAGCTCTTCGCCCCGAGATCCTCAACGAAGGCCGCGAGTACCCGGGCGAAGGCGCGGCGCAGGGACCCGTCCTCCGGGTCTCTCCCCAGCAGGATCACCTCCCTCTCCTTGACCGGCGTGAGGCTCGCGAAACCCCGGGCGCCGGAAGGGAAGGGGATCGAGAGCCCCAGGGAGTCGTGGACGCGGTAGAGGTCCTCGAAGTAGTTCGAGCCGTACTCCGCGGCGTATCCCAGAGCCGAGCGCCGCAGATGTTCGATCTTCGGGTAGTGGCCGTGGCGGGTCGCGGTGACCTGGGCGTGGCCGTGGATGATGGAACCCCCGGCGCGCCACAGGCAGTTCCAGATCAGCAGGAAGTACCGGGCGTCCGGATCCGTCTCCAGCACCCTCCTGCTCCATTCGAGTCCGACCGAGACGTAATCGTCAACCCTCTCCGGGGTGAGTAGCAGCGGGTCGTGCTCGTCGAAGACGATTACACCGTGGAAGGCATCGTACTTGGCTATGTTCGAGGCGGTGATGGAATGCGCCCCCCGCACGCGCCCGAAGATGTCCTCAGGGGTGCCTTTCTCGGGCTGGCAGAACGGGTCGCCTGTGGTGCGGGAGATCTCTGCTTCCAGGTTCGCGTCCACACCGGTGTCGAGCGGGCGGGAGGCCCGCAGGCCGTTGAAGAGGGCCCCTTCCAGCGTGATTCTGTTGGTCACCCGCACGATGCGCTGCTCTTCGACCTCCTCTACCGACCCGAATGCCTCCCCGACCCACGCTCGCATGCTACCGGGGATGACGAGCCTTCCCGTGGCGGTGTCTACCGCAAAGAGGCGGTGGGTGAGGACCCGCTCCTCGTCCGGCAGGGTCTCTATGCGCTCCTTCAGTTGGGTGATGGAACACCTGCTCATGGCGTTGATCGGGTCGGGTGAGAACCTTTTGAGAGGGCCTCGATATCCTGCACGACCCTTGCCAGTTCGTCCGCGAGCGGCCCGCCGTCGGTCTCCTCGAACACCCGGGCCAGCGTGCGGTAGTACCAGAGCGTGCCCTCCCTGCCGCCGTGGAAGCGCCTGAAAACCACCTCCCCGCAGGTTCTGAGGTCCGTGAGGATGCTCCTCGCGTTGTGCAGCTTGTCTGCGGCGGAGACGAGCCGAACCGAGCGCGAGGCGTGGCGCATGCGTTCTATGTGGGACTCCTTGCGCTCGCGCCAGGGTGGTTTGGGGATCGTGTCGGCATCCGAGCAGCCTGCTACTATACTTGCGACATCCTCCCCGAAACGAACGGCCAGGTCTTCCCTGGTCGTAGGGGTGTCCTCGATGGTGTCGTGCAGCAGCGCCGCCGCGACCTCGTCCTCATTCCCGCCGTGCTCGCCGACGATGGCGGCGACCGCGAGCAGGTGGGTTATGTAGGGGATCCGGGTGCCCTTGCGCCACTGTCCCGCGTGCACCCGATTGGCGAAGAGCAGCGCTTTCTCGAACTTTATGCCGTAACCCGAGCTCATCACGACTATTCAAGCAGCGCCGGGTCAATAATCCAACCCTCGTCCGGTTCGCACCCCTCCGGAACGCCCCAGCGCTCCTCCCTCCTCGAGTACGCCCACGCCGCCTGCACAGCGCACAAGACCGAGTCCAGCGTGTCTGCGGCGGGTTCCCGGGTAAGCCGCTCGCGCCACGGCTCGTCCAGCTCGACCGTGAGCCCGTAGACGTGCCGCAGACCGGCAGATGCGAGCCCGGCGATGAGAGCCTCCCTGGCAGCGCGCAGCTCCTCCGTCCGCTTGCCGCGTTCGTCGCTCTTGTATGGTCTCCTCCCGATGAGGCACCGGGCGACGAGCGCCGGGTAGGATTCCACCGCCACCCGCGGGTCTTCGTTCTGGCGGCAGGGCACGACGCTCATACCAGAAGCGAGCAGGAGCGGCGCCCCTCGGTAGAACATCTTCGCCACCGGCACCCGGAAGAGCATCATCGCGCTCGCGGAGCCCGAGAGCCGGTCGGCCAGGCGGTGGCGAAACCTGCTCCCGACGGGCCTCTTGGCCATGTCGTCCCGGATGGCCTGCTCGAAATCCTCTTTGGAGAGCTGACCGACCTCGGCGACGTATCCCTCCCAGCGTTCGGGCCAGCCCAGCGCCTCGACGAACCCTTTGGGCTGTCCGAACGGGAAGTCCAGCCCGCAGACCCACGGCTCCGGCCGCCGTAGGAATTCCCTCAGCTCCTCGAAGCTTCGCATCTCCCGCGCTCTCTCGACCCGCAGTATCCCGCCGCCGAAGCTGCACCCGACCGCGACGAGCGGCTTGCGCCTGCCCGGGGAGCTGGTGAAATCGAGGCCGTAGATCCTCACCGCGTCATATCCGTCCGCTCCCGTGCCGGGCGATGCTCCGCGAGCCGGGGGGCGGGATGCTCACCGTGGCGGTGGTCATCCGTATCCCGGCGGCTTCTCGCCTTCGCGGCGGACCGTCCCGGACGGATGGTCTACGTCGTGGTCCAGCAGCTTCGCCATGTAGAGCTCGTCCACGAACGAACCTTCGACGAAGAGCGAATCCCTCCTGCGTCCCTCGACGGCGAACCCCATCTTTTTGTACAGCGAGACCGCGGCCTCGTTGTGCTCCATCACCGTGAGCTCCAGACGGTGTATCCCGTGCTGGCGGGCCCAGCGTTCGGCCTCGGACATGAGAGCTGTCCCTATCCCGCGGCCGACGAACTCCTGGAGGATGCCTATCACGAGCTCGGCGGTGTGGCGGTTGCGCCGGTAGTCACCGCCGCGCGCCTCCAGATACCCCACCAGCTGGCCGGAGGCCTCGGCTACCAAAATCGTGCGGTTGCCCGCGTCGAAGGAGCGTCTTATCTGCGCGGTCTCCTGGCGTACGGTGGTGGTGCGTTCCCCGGGCTCGAGCAGCATGAAGGTCGTCTCCCGGTCGAGCTGCCGCTGCAGACTCAGCAGATCTTCGGCATCACCCTCCCAGGCGTGCCGGATGCGTATCCTCTCCCGGCCGTGATCTTTCACCGTTCGGCGGGCTCCTTCATCGAGGTCACCCCCTGCCTCTCATGGGTCCGAGCAGTCGCGACGGTAGCCGCAGTTGGGGCAGATGAGTTCGCAGTGGAGTTCGTACATCCTTGTATTGCAGATCTCGCACCGGATCTCTTCTCGTTCTGGACGGTTCTGCGACGAGTCCGTTCCGGTCTCTTTTCCCACGTATCTTCTCGACGGGGATTTATCCTTCGACACACGACCTCCGGAGACTTTACAAACCCCGACCCGATGATAAACTATCTCCCGCGACGCGGGGTGGAGCAGTCTGGTAGCTCGTCGGGCTCATAACCCGAAGGTCGCGGGTTCGAATCCCGCCCCCGCTACTATCTGCCCCGGGCTCTCCCGGGGTTTTCATTTGCCCGTATACTCGTCACCGTGAACGGCGGTTCCCCAGACCCTTTCGTGGGCAAGGTCGGCGAGACGGCGCGACGCTACCGGATGGATCTCTCACGCCCGCTGGTGCTCGTCTCCGGGGGGCCGGATTCGGTGGCGCTTTTGAGGGCCTTGCTCGATCTTGGGGAAGACCCCGCCGTGCTGCACGTGGACCATGGGCTGCGGGGTGAGGAATCGCGGGCGGACGCCAGGTTCGTGCGCGGGCTGTGCGCCGAACTCGGGGTGCGTTGCGAGGTGAGGCGCCTGCAGCTGCGCGGCGGGAGCGGCGTCGAGGAGCGGGCGCGCAGGGAGCGTTACCGGCTGGCCCGGGAGGTGTCTGCGGAGATCGGGATGCGCACGATCGTCACCGGGCACACGGCGGACGACGTCGCCGAGACGGTGCTGCTCAACGTCTCGCGCGGTGCGGGGTTGCGCGGGCTCGGCGGCATCCCACCGGTCGCGGGTCGGGTCGTGAGGCCGCTCATCGGCTGCCGCCGCAGCGAGGTGCTCGCCTACCTCGAGCGGCTCGGGCAGCCGTACCGCACGGACAGCACCAACCTGCTCCCGGAATATGCCCGCAACCGGGTACGCCTGGAGGTGGTGCCGGTGCTGGAGGAGCTGTACCCGGGCGCGGCCTCGAACATCGCCCGCATGGCTGCCCTAGTCCGCGAGGATCTCGAGGCCCTGGAGGAGATCGCCGGCAGCCTGCTGGAGGTGCGCGGGGAAGAAGTGTTCCTGGTCCGGGAGAAGATCGAAGGCGCCCACCCCGCCCTGCGGCGCCACGCGGTCAGGATGGCGTACGACCGGCTCCGTCCCGGATCTCCGCCACCGGAGGCCAGGATGGTCGAGGATGTCCTCGGCCTGTTGCGACTGGGAGGGCCCACGAAGACCCTCAATCTCCCCGGTGATATCGTGGCTGCCAGCCGTCCCGGTGGGGATGTGGCCCTCTACCGCAGGCCCGTGCCGGACGAAAGAGAGGAAGCGCTGCGTCCCGGCGTCATCTCTTTCAGCGGGTGGACCTTGGAAGTCAGGGAGGTTTCGGGCTTTAATCTGGAAGATGCCGCCCGTCCGGAGGTCGCCTACCTGGATGCCTCCCGCGGCCCCTACAGGCTGAGGATGACGCGCGAAGGAGACACCATGAGACCGCTCGGTCTCGGGGGGCGCAAGAAGGTGATGCGGGCTATGATGGACCGCAAGATGCCCAGGGATCGCAGGCGCAGGACCCCCGTCGTGGTCGACGAACGTGGGGAGGTGGCCTGGATTCTCCTCGGTGAGCTTGGTGAGGAATTCAAGGTTGGCAGCGGGACGAGCAGGGCGCTCAGGCTGGAGGTGAAGGGGAGTCCATGGAGATGAAGAGCATGATGCCCGACGTGGAGAAGATCCTCATCCCTTCCGAGGAGATCCAGCAAAAGGTACGCGAGCTGGGTGGGAGGATCACCGAGGATTACCGGGACAAGAATCCGCTTCTCGTCTGTATCCTGCGCGGGGCGGTGATAGTGCTCGGGGACCTCATGCGATACATCGACCTGCCGTGTGAGATAGATTTCATGGACATCTCCTCCTATGGGACCGGAACCTCCTCGAGCGGAGTGGTTCGCATCCTCAAAGACCTCGAAGAGAACATAACCGGCCGGCACGTGCTCATCGTGGAGGATATAATCGACACGGGGCTGACCCTCTCCTACCTGAAAAGATCGCTGCTTGCGCGCAACCCGGCGTCTTTGGAGATCTTTGCGCTTCTGAGCAAGCCGAGTCGCAGGAGGGTTGAGATAGAGGTGAAGTACCTGGGTTTTGAGGTGCCGGACGAGTTCGTCGTCGGTTATGGGCTCGACTACGCCGGGGCGTACCGCAACCTCCCTGACATCTGCGTGCTCAAGCCCGAGGTGTTCCAGGGAGACGGGAAGCGCTAGAGTCGCGGAGAGCCTTCGCTTGCCGGAGCGGGCCGGGTAGTATAATTCCGGTGTCCCTTGCCGTATTTCGTGAGAGGTTAGAGAGTTGGGCAGATTCTTGAGAAACGGCGGACTGCTGTATTTCATCATACTGCTGATCTTCGCCGTTATCCTGGTACGGGTGCTCTCCACGGGTAACCAGAACGTCGAGACACTCAACTCCCAGCAGTGGATCAAGGCCGTCAGGCAGCACGAATTCGTCACCAATGTTTCGAACGGCAGCAGCAACATGCTCACGGTCCACGACCAGGAGCAGAAGGTGACGGGCAAGCTGAAGAACGGCAAACACTTCCAGTACTCCTACCCTTCGGGTTATGACGTCGCCGGCGTTCTCAATCAGCACAACATAGCTTTCGTCACCGACGTCCAGAAGTCCGGCTTCTGGCTCAACCTGCTCAGCTACCTCGCTCCCGCTATCCTGATCCTGATCCTCTTCGTCCTGTTCATGAGCAGCATGCAGGGCGGGGGCAACCGGGTGATGAGCTTCGGGAAGAGCCGGGCCAGGCGAATGAGCAAGGACCAGCCTAAGGTGACGTTCAAGGACGTGGCCGGGGCCGACGAGGCGGTGCAGGAGCTCACCGAGATAAAGGAGTTCCTGGAGAATCCACAGAAGTTCCAGCGGCTCGGGGCGCGTATCCCGAAGGGGGCGCTCCTGGTAGGGCCTCCGGGGACCGGCAAGACGCTGCTCGCCAGGGCCGTCGCCGGGGAGGCCGGCGTGCCCTTCTTCAGCATCTCCGGCTCGGACTTCGTCGAGATGTTCGTCGGCGTTGGGGCGAGCCGGGTGCGCGACCTCTTCGAGCAGGCCAAGCAGAACTCCCCGTGCATAATCTTCATGGACGAGATCGACGCCGTGGGGCGTCAGCGCGGGGCCGGGATGGGCGGCGGCCACGACGAGCGCGAGCAGACCCTTAACCAGCTTCTGGTCGAGATGGACGGGTTCGACACCAAGAGCGGGATCATCATGCTCGCGGCGACCAACCGGCCGGACATCCTCGACCCGGCACTGCTGAGGCCCGGACGTTTCGACCGGCAGATAGTGGTGGACAGGCCCGATTTGCCGGGGAGGGAGAAGATCCTGCAGGTGCACACCCGCGGCAAGCCGCTCGCCGACGACGTGGACATCTCCACCATCGCGCGCAGCACGCCCGGGTTCACCGGAGCGGATCTGGCCAACCTGGTCAACGAGGCTGCGCTGCTTGCGGCGCGGCACAACAAGGACCAGATCGGCATGGCCGAGATGGAGGAGGCCATAGACCGGGTGATAGCCGGGCCGGAGCGCAAGACCCGCATCATCTCCGAGAAGGAGAAGGAGATCACCGCCTACCACGAGGCCGGTCACGCGATAGTCGGTGCGCTCCTGCCGGACGCCGATCCCGTGCACAAGATAACGATCATCCCGCGCGGGCAGGCCCTGGGTGTCACGATGAGCCTGCCGGCCGAGGACCGGTTCATGATGAGCCGCAAGCAGATGATGGCCCATCTGGCGCAGATGCTCGGGGGGCGGGCCGCCGAGCGGGTGGTCTTCGACGAGATAACCACCGGTGCCTCCAACGACCTCGAGCGGGTTACCCAGACCGCCCGGCAGATGGTCACCCGCTACGGCATGAGCGACAAGCTCGGCCCCCTCGCGCTTGGCCGCAACGACGGGCAGGTGTTCCTGGGGAGGGACTTCGCCTCCCACCAGCCGGATTACTCCGACGAGATAGCATTCCAGATCGACAAGGAGATAAGGCGCATCGTCGACGAGTCCTACGACACGGCGGAGGACATCCTGATCCGCAACCGGACGCTTCTGGACAAGCTGGCCCAGGCGCTCATCGAGTACGAGACCGTCGACTCCGAGCACCTCAGGAGGCTGGTCGAGGAGTACGCGGTGGACGAGGTCCATTTCGAGGGCCCGTCGGCGAGAAACGGCCACTAGGAGACCGCGGGTTTTGGTCTGGCAGATCACGCGGGAGGTGCCCGGCGGGGCCGGGGAGTGCGGGGTATCCGGCTCCTCGCCCCGCCTCATGGGGGTGCTGAACGTCACCCCTGACTCCTTCTCCGACGGGGGGGAGTTTTTCTCTGTCGAGTCCGCTCTGGAGCACGCTCTTGCGCTGCTCGACGAAGGGGCGGAGATCCTCGATGTAGGCGGCGAGTCCACCCGCCCCGGCGCCGAGCCCGTACCGCAGGAGGAGGAGCAGAGGCGGGTGCTGCCCGCCATCCGTGCCGTCCTCGACGCTCGGCCGGGAACGAAGATCTCCGTCGACACCTACCACGCGCAAACCGCGGAGGCCGCTCTCGAGGAGGGGGCGAGCATCGTCAACGACGTCACCGCGTTGCGGGGGGACGAGCGGATGGCTTCGGTGGTCGCCGGGGCTGGATGTGAGGTCGTGCTCATGCACATGCTCGGGGAGCCGAGGACGATGCAGCGGGACCCGCGCTACGAGGATGTGGTGCGCGAGGTGAGGGACTTCCTGCGCGAGCGGGTGGATTACGCGGTCGGGTGCGGCATCGACCCCGGCAGGATCATACTCGATCCCGGCATCGGGTTCGGCAAGACCGTGGAGCACAACCTGGAGCTCTTGCGCCGGCTGGGCGAGATCTGCGAGCTCGGGTTCCCGGTTCTCGTGGGAACCTCCCGCAAGCGTTTCATCGGGACCATAACGGGCGTGCAGACCCCGAAGGAGCGCCTGTTCGGAACCGTGGCGACCACCGTGCTGGCCTACGAGCGCGGCGCGAGCATCTTCCGGGTGCACGACGTGCGCGCCAACCGGGAGGCGCTGGACGTCGCGAGGATGCTTCTGATCGGTGAGCGGGGTGGGTGAGAGGGTCTTCCTCAGCCTGGGGAGCAACCTCGGAGATCGCCTGGGGCACCTGCGCTCGGCGCTCGACGCGCTAGATCTGGGCTATCCCACGGCCATCAAGGACATCTCCCGCCTCTACGAGACGGAGCCGGTGGAGGTCTCGGGGCCCCAGCCCCCTTATCTCAACCTCGTCGCGGAGGTCGACTCCCTGATATCTCCGATGGAGCTTCTGCGTTTCTGTCAGGGTGTTGAGGCCGGACTCGGACGGCGGAAGAAAGGGGAGAAGGCGCCGCGCACGATCGACATCGACATCCTGCTCTTCGGTGATGTGGTCGGCGAGTGGCCCGGGCTTTCGCTCCCGCACCCCGGCATCCTCCGGGCGTTCAACCTCGTGGGGCTCGCGGACATAGACGCAGGGCTGTGCATCCCCGGTGCGGGGCTGGTCGTCGATCTGCTGCAGCGTTCGGACCGGGGCGGCATCAGAGAGGTAGAGGGGGTGGAGCTGCGTTGTTGATGGCGGCTGACGTGGGCAACACCCAGACCGTGCTCGGCATCTTCGAGGGGGACGAGCTGCGCGCGACGTGGCGGATGGCGACCGAGCCCCACCGCATGGCCGACGAGGTGGGGGCGAGCTGTGCGTCGCTGTTCGCGCTGCGCGGGGTCGGGCTCGGGGACATCAGCGCCATGATCATCTCCAGCGACGTACCGCCGCTCGTCCGCTCCTACAAGCACCTCGCCGAAGACCTGATGGGGGTTCCCTTCTACGCCGTCTCGGCCGGGATGAAGACCGGGCTCGAGAACCGCTACGACAACCCGGCGCAGGTCGGTTCCGACCGGATAGTCAACTCGGTCGCCGCGAGCCGCCTCTACGGCACCCCGGTGATAATCGTGGATTTCGGTACGGCGACGACCGTCTGCGCGGTCGACGCACGCGGCAGCTACCTCGGGGGGGCGATCATGCCCGGCATCTACGTCTCGCTCGAGGCCCTCGTCTCGCGGGCCGCCAAGCTCACCAGCGTGGATCTGGAAGAGAAGGTTCCCAAGGCCATCGCGACCAACACCCCGGATTCGATCCGCAGTGGCTTCGTCTACGGGTACGCGGGGGCGGTGGACTCGCTCATCCGCCGTTTCAAGGTGGAGCTCGACGCCGGCGAGGACACGAGGGTCGTGGCCACCGGGGGACCAGCTCCGGTCATCGTCGATCATTGCCGGGAGATAGAAGTCTTCGACCCCGCCCTGACGCTCAAGGGGCTCAAGATACTCTACGAGATGAACGCGGCGTGAAGCCGTTCGGAAAAATTGTCCGCGGCCTCGTTGAAACCTGCGGGGGGCGCTCTTATACTCTGCCAGCTTATGAGCGAGAAGAACCAGGAACTGCTGACTCCAGAAGGTTACAGGAAACTGCAGGAAGAGCTCGCCTACCTGACCGAGCACCGGCGCAAGGAGGTGGCCGACCGCATACGTCAGGCCCGGGAGTTCGGGGATCTCTCCGAGAACTCGGAGTACGACGACGCCAAGAACGAGCAGTACCTGCTCGAGCGTAGGATCAGCGAGATCCAGCGCCGCCTGCGCAATGCACGGGTGGTCGAGCGTTCGGCTTCAAACGGGGATGCCGTGGAGCTGGGCAGCCGGGTCACGATCCGGGCCGTGGGCGAGGGGAAGGAACGTACCTTCGAGATCGTGGGTGCCAACGAGTCCGACCCCACGAGCGGCAAGCTCTCCCACGCCTCCCCGGTCGGGCGTGCCGTACTCAAGCGCCGCCCGGGAGAACGCGTGGTGGTCTCCACGCCACGCGGTTCGACGGAGTACGAGATCGTGAGCGTCGAGGACGCTGGCTAGGGAGGGCCGGTATACCCGTTTCACGATCCGGCCCTACGCCGGCGGACGGTGAGATCTTGAACAGCATGGTGCGCGCCACGACACCCGGATGGGCATCGCAGGTGGCAGGGGCCCTCGGGAGGGGCCCCCATGTCGTCGTCTCCGGGATCAGCCCCTCCGGCAACATCCACGTCGGCAACCTGCGGGAGGTGCTGGTCGCCGAGGCTGTGGCGCGGGCGCTGCGCGAGCGGGGGGAGAGGACGCGCTTCATCTTCCACGCCGACACGATAGACCCGCTGCGCAAGATCGCGCCGGGTATCCCCGAGACCTTCGGTGAGTTTCTGGGCCAGAGCCTCTCGCACGTACCCGACCCGGTCGGGGACTGTCATCCCTCCTACGCGGAGCACTTCCTCTCCCCGTTCGAGGAGGCGCTCGAGGAGATGGGGATGGAGATAGAGGTCCTGCGCTCGCACGAGCTCTACGAGAGCGGCGTCTACACCGACGTCATCCGCGAGGCCCTGGAGCACACGGAGGAGCTGCGGCGTATCCTGCAGGAGGTCACGGGCAGGAGGATGCCCGAAGGGTGGTCGCCCTTTCTGCCGCGTGCGGCCTCCGGACGCCTCACCGGCAACCGGGTGGTGGAGCACCTGCCGGAGGAGAGCCGGGTCGTCTACGTGGACGAGGAGGGGCACAAGGAGGTGGCGGACTACTCGAAGGGCGAGGGGAAGCTCGGCTGGAGGGTCGAGCTTCCGGCGCGCTGGAAGGCGCTCGGGGTGACCTTCGAGCCCTTCGGCAAGGACCACACCAGCCGCGGTGGATCGACCGACTCGGCGGACAGGATGGCCCGGGAGGTCTTCCGCTACCCGGTGCCGGGCCGTTACGAGTACGAGTGGATCAACATCCGGGGCCAGGGGGCGATGAGCAGCTCCAGGGGCGTGGTTCTGCTCCCGAAGGAGCTGCTCGAGGTGATGCCGCCCGACGCCCTCAGGACCATGGTGCTCGGCGCCGACCCTTCGCGGGCCCTGGACCTCGATCTGGAGAACGGGTTGCCGCGCTTCATGGACGAATACAGGCGGGAGAGTGGACGTCCGTTCGTCCCGTTCACCCATCTGGCCATCGTCGCACAGACCGTCGGCGAGGACGTCGAGGCGGCCGCGGCGATGCTGCGCCGGGGAGGGTACGGGGAGGCTGCGGCGGATACCGGGAATCTGGCGCGGGACCTCGCCTACGCCCGCAACTGGGCTGCGCGGTGGGCGCCCGCGTCGCTGCGCTACGAGCTGCTCGACCCCGCGCAGCTGCCCTCCGCCGTCGAGAAGCTGGACGAGGAGCAGCGGGCTTATCTCAGGCGGGTGGGGAACAGGCTGCCCGACGAGTCGGAAGCCGCAGAGATACAGGACCTTCTCTACTCGACGGCCAGAGAGATGGGGCTCAAGCCGAAGAAGGCCTTCGCGGCGGTCTACACCGTGCTGCTCGGCAGGCAGAGCGGGCCCAAGGCCGGGCCCTTCCTGGCCTCTCTCCCCACCGAGGTCGTGAGGGAGCGCTTCATGGTGTAATATTTATCACCAGTTCGATCCGTCGGGGTGCTAGACTCGCGGATGTACTGGCGTTTCTAAGGTTGAGGAAGAGACATCTTTAGCGCTCTTAGCGTAAAGGCCCGCGAAAGTCAAATGGGCGTGGCCGAATCCTTGTATACTTCATGGTGGTTGGTGTGATGAGAAAGAGGTTCCGCAGGTGGCCCCGAAGAGCAAGCTCTCACCGATGTACAGGCTATATAGATCAAACCATATACACAGAGTAACTGTACCCTATACCGTGAAGGACCCTCGGGATTATAGAGGAGGCTCCCGCTGATGTTTGAACGATTCACGGAGAGGGCCCGCAAGGTCGTCGTTCTGGCCCAGGAGGAGGCCAGGCACTTCAACCACAACTACATCGGGACCGAGCATCTGCTCCTCGGTCTGCTGCGCGAGGACGAGGGCGTCGCCGCCCGGGCGCTGACTTCACTCGGGGTCACGCTGGACGACGTCAGAGAGCAGGTCGAGAGCATCGTCGGCTACGGCGAGGAGGGGACCGGTGGTCAGGCTCCGTTCACGCCCCGCTCGAAGAAGGTTCTCGAGCTCGCGCTGAGAGAGGCGCTGCAGCTCGGGCACAACTACATCGGCACCGAGCACATCCTGCTCGGGCTCGTGCGCGAGTCCGAGGGGGTGGCGGCGAGGGTGCTCTCCAACCTCGACGTCGATCCGGACAAGGTCAGGCGCAAGGTGGTGGAGCTCCTCGGCGGCGGCCGGGCCCAGAGGGGGCGCGAGGCCGTCGGGAGAGGTGGGGCCGAGGCCCGCAGGCCGAAGACGCGCCAGCTCGACCAGTACGGGCGCAACCTCACGGCGCTCGCGATGGAGGACAAGCTCGACCCGGTCATCGGACGCACGCAGGAGATCGAGCGGATCATGCAGATCCTGGTGCGCCGCACCAAGAACAACCCGGTGATCATCGGCGAGCCGGGGGTCGGCAAGACCGCGATCGTCGAGGGGCTGGCCAACGAGATCGCGGCCGGGCGTGTTCCGGACCTGCTCGCCAACAAGGAGGTCTACACGCTCGATCTGGGGGCGCTGGTCGCGGGCTCGAAGTACCGCGGCGAATTCGAGGAGCGCCTCAAGAAGATAATGAAGGAGATCACCGACCACGGTGACATCATCCTCTTCATCGACGAGATCCACAACCTCGTCGGAGCGGGGGCGGCGGAAGGGGCGATCGACGCCGCTTCGATCCTCAAGCCAGCTCTCGCCAGGGGCGAGCTGCAGGTGATCGGTGCCACGACGATCGACGAGTACCGCAAGCACCTGGAGAAGGACAAGGCGCTCGAGCGTCGCTTCCAGGTCATCCAGGTCGGCGAGCCGAGCGTCGAGGAGACCGAGCTCATCCTCAAGGGGCTCAGGGACAAGTACGAGGCGCACCACAAGCTGCACATAACCGACGAGGCGCTGCGCGCCGCCTCGCAGCTCGGCGACCGCTACATCTCCGACCGCTTCCTGCCGGACAAGGCGATAGACCTGGTCGACGAGGCGGCCTCGAAGATGCGCATAAAGACGATGTCGCAGCCCCCGTACTACAAGGAGGTCGACGAGGAGCTCGCGCAGGTTCGGGCCCAGAAGGAGGCCGCCATCGACGCGCAGGAGTACGAGAAGGCGGCGCGACTGAGGGACAGCGAGCGTGAGCTGGCGCTCAGGCGCCGCGAGCTCGACCAGCAGTGGCGGCAGGGCGAGGGCGAGAAGCAGGTCTCCATCGGGGAGAACGAGATCGCGGAGATCGTCTCCATGTGGACCGGCATCCCGGTCAAGAAGCTCACCGAGGAGGAATCCGAGCGGCTTTTGCACATGGAGGAGGCCCTGCACGGGCGCGTCGTGGGGCAGGACGAAGCCATAAAGGCAGTCAGCCGCTCCATCCGGCGCACGATGGCGGGCCTCAAGGACCCGAACCGCCCGAGCGGCTCGTTCGTCTTCCTCGGGCCGACCGGCGTCGGGAAGACCGAGCTCGCCCGCACGCTCGCAGAGTACCTCTTCGGTGACCAGAACGCGATGATCCGGCTCGACATGTCCGAGTACATGGAGCGGCACACCGTGAGCCGGCTGGTCGGCTCGCCTCCGGGGTACGTCGGCTACGACGAGGGTGGACAGCTCACCGAGGCCGTCCGGCGCAAGCCGTACTCGGTGGTGCTCTTCGACGAGATCGAGAAGGCCCACCCGGACGTGTTCAACATCCTGCTGCAGATCCTGGAGGACGGGCAGCTCACCGACGCCCAGGGGCGCAAGGTCGACTTCAAGAACGTCGTCCTGATCATGACCTCCAACGTCGGGGCGCAGCACATCAACAAGACCAAGACTCTGGGCTTCGGCGCCGGTGAAGAGGGGCTCTCCTACAAGGAGATGAAGTCCCGGGTGACGAGCGAGCTGAGGAAGATCTTCCGTCCCGAGCTCTTGAACAGGATCGACGAGGTCATCGTCTTCCACAAGCTCGAGCGGGAGCACGTGCGCCAGATCATCGAGATCCAGATAAAGCGGCTGCGCAACCAGCTCGCCGAGCGCGACGTGACCCTGGAGTTCACCACCGAGGCGCTCGACAAGCTCGCCGAGGCCGGCTACGACCCGGCGTTCGGGGCGAGGCCCTTGAAGCGGGTCCTGCAGCGGATGGTCGAGGATCCGATGAGCGAGATGATCCTGCGGGGTGAGGTCCCCAACGGGTCGAAGGTGATCGTCGAGGCGAACGACATCTCGGCCGACGATGCCACCGACGACCAGTCCATCGTGGACTTCAAGGTCATCCAACCCAAGGAGGTCGTGAAGGCCGAGTAGCCGCTCTCTCTGCGAGAGCTGGTTCTGCCGGGAAGGCTGCGCCCCCACTCGAGTGGGGGCGCAGCTCTTCTTTCACTGTTTTCTTCTGGAGAAGGACCGACGATACCTTACAATCACCTCATGCCTTCGAAGACCGTCTACGTCTGCTCTAACTGCGGTCACGAGGAGCCCAAGTGGCTCGGCCGCTGCCCGGAGTGCGGGCAGTGGAGCACGTTCGCCGAGGAGCTGAGGGATTCCGCAAAGGGTTCGGCCACGGGTTTCGCGAGCCGGGCCGCGAGGCGTGGCGCCGCCGCACCGACGTTCTCGATGGGGGATGTGGTAGCGGAGCGGGAGAGACGTCTCAAGACCGGTATGGCCGAGCTCGACCGGGTGCTCGGGGGCGGTCTCGTGCCCGGGTCTCTGGTACTCGTCGGAGGGGAACCCGGGGTGGGAAAGAGCACGCTGCTTCTGCAGATGATGGGACACCTCGGGGGGAGGTGCCTCATGGTCTCGGGCGAGGAATCCCCGCGGCAGGTCGCGATGAGCGCCCGCAGGATAGGGGTCGGGGAGTCCGGTTTCCGGGTGCTCGCCGAGACCGACGTCGACGTGATAGAGGCGACCATCCTGGAGGAGAGGCCCGAGGTCGTGGTGGTCGACTCGATCCAGACGCTCTACTCGCCTGATCTCTCCGGGGCTCCGGGGAGCGTCGGGCAGGTACGAGAGAGCGCCGCCAGGCTGATGCGTGTGGCCAAGAGCGAGGGAATCGCGGTCGTCCTCGTCGGGCACGTGACCAAGGAGGGTTCGATCGCCGGGCCGAGGGTGCTCGAGCACATGGTGGACACAGTGCTCCAGTTCGAGGGGGACCGCTTTCAGGCCTTCCGCGTGCTGCGGGGGTTGAAGAACCGTTTCGGCTCGACCAACGAGGTCGGCGTCTTCGAGATGACCGGCAGGGGGATGGTCGAGGTCTCCGATCCTTCGGCTTTCTTCCTCTCCGAGCGTGAGGGAGGGACTCCGCCTGGGGTGGTGACGGTCTGCCTCATGGAGGGTACGAGGCCGATGCTGGTCGAGATAGAGAGCCTAGTTTCTCCGAGCCACCTCGCCGTGCCGCGCCGCATGGGGGGTGGGGTGGATGCGGGCCGGGTGAGCATGCTCTGCGCCGTGCTCTCGCGCCGGGCCGGCCTCTCCCTCGGCTCTCAGGACGTCTACGTCAACGTCTCCGGAGGGGTGCGTGTCGAGGAACCCGCGGCCGACCTCGGGGTGGCGCTGGCCATAGCATCGGCCCTTCGGGACCGCCCGATACAGGCGGGAACGGCGTGCTTCGGCGAGGTAGGGCTGACCGGAGACCTGAGGGCCGTCCCCGGGGCCGAGCGGCGTGAGAGGGAGCTCCTCAAGATGGGCTTCACGCGTATAATTAGGCCGAAGGTCCGTTCCAGGCGTCGTGCGGCAGACGGAGGTGCCCGTCGAGCAGGAAGAGATCCAGGTCCGGTGGAGGTAAGGACGCTGCAGGAGGCGGTAGAGGCCGCACTCTCGTGAGCGGCCGGCAGCGCAGGATGCCTCCCGAGCTGGCCGAGGCGCTCGCGCTGGTGGCCCCCGGGACCGAGCTCAGGGAGGGCATAGACAACATCATCCACGCCAACAACGGCGCTCTGATCGTCGTCTCCACCCCGGAGAAGCTCAAGCGCCTCGGCATCATCTCGGGTGGGATAAAGATAGACTGTTCCTTCACCCCGATGCGTCTCTACGAGCTGGCCAAGATGGACGGGGCGCTCGTCGTCTCTCCGGACTTCTCGGTCATCCACTACGCCAACGTGCAGCTGAACCCGGACCCTTCGCTTCCCTCCGAGGAGACCGGGATGCGACATCTCTCCGGTCACCGCACCGCGCAACAGACCGGGGATCTCGTGATCGTGGTCTCCGAGCGGCGGCGGGTCGTCAGCCTCTACCAGGGCTCCTACGGGCCACACGTGCTGGAGGACATCGGGGTGATGCTCTCCAAGGCTGACTCCGCGCTCGCCACCCTGGAGAAGTTCACCCGCCGGCTCAGGGACGAGGCGAGGATACTCACGCTGCACGAGTACGACGGGGTGGTAACGCTGCGGGAAGTGATAAGCGCGGTGAGCACTTTCGAGACCTCGGTGAGGATAGCCGAGGAGATAAAGGCCTACATCCGGGAGCTTGGCAGCGAAGGACGGCTGGTCGAGATGCAGCTCGAGCAGGCCTTCCACGACGTCCCGGAGCAGTATGAGGCCCTGCTCCGGGACTACGTGGAGGAAGATGTGGGCTATCGAGATGCGCTCGGGCGGCTGCGGGCCCTCACTCCCGAGGAGCTCTCCGAGCCCATGCAGATAAGCCAGGCCCTCGGCTACGGCTCGGTCGGGCAGACCGAGGACTTCTTCGTCAAGCCCAGGGGTTACAGGCAGCTGGCGCGCGTTCCTCGCCTGCCGAGGAAGGTGGCCGAGCGGCTCATCAACGAGTTCGGTTCCCTGAAGGGGTTGCTCGAGGCTTCCGAGGAGGAACTCGACGACGTCGAGGGGGTTGGGCAGGCCCGCGCCCGGGCCATCCGGCGCGGCCTGAAGCGGCAGCGGGATCTCGATCCTTCGGAGGATGCCCTCTGAGCTCCGTGGGTCCATCCCGGCTTCGAGGAGGTCTTCCGGGCGGGTCGTGAGCGTAAGGACCAGGTTCGCGCCGAGCCCCACCGGGATGTTGCATCTAGGGGGGGCTCGGACCGCACTCTTCGATTACCTCTTCGCCCGGCACGAGGGTGGTGAGGTGCTCCTTCGGATTGAGGATACCGACCGCTCGCGCAGCCACCGCCGTTTCGAGGAGGCTCAGCTCGAGGATCTCGCCTGGTTGGGGCTCACGTTCGACGGGAGCCCGGTTCGTCAGAGCGAGCGGGGGGAGCTGTACCGGGAGGCTGCGGAGAAGCTACTGCGTTCGGGGTTCGCCTACGAAAAGCGGGACGAATCCGGGAGGCGGGCGCTCTACTTTCGCCCGCCCCTGCGGCGAGGGAGCTTCCATGACGGGTTGCGGGGGGAGATCCATTTCTCAAGGATCGAAGACTTCGTCATCATGAAGTCCGACGGGATGCCCGCCTACAACTTCGCCTGTGTGGTCGACGACGCCGAGATGTGCATAACCCAAGTGATCCGCGGCGAGGAGCACCTCTCTAATACGGCCCGGCAGGTTCTGCTCTATCGTGCTCTGGGACTCCGGGAGCCGGAGTTCATCCACCTCGGGGTGGTCCTCGGGCCCGACGGGAAGAAGCTCAGCAAGCGCAGCGGGGCGACGAGCGTTTGTGAGTACAGAAAGGATGGGTACCTGCCGGAGGCACTCGTGAGCTACCTGTCACTCCTTGGTTGGTCTCATCCCGGGGGAAGGGAGGATTTCCGAGGTCTCGACGAGCTCGTGCGGGAGTTCGACCCCTCCCGGTTGCACGCGAGCCCGGCGATATTCGACCCGAAGAGGCTCCTCGCGGCCAACGCCCGCCGCATCCGCTCGCTCCCGGCTGGTGAACTCGAGAGGCTACTCGAACCCGCGCTCGATGGGGCGGGTATCCCCCCCGGGCGCAGGCCCGCCGCCGTTGAGGCGATACGGAGCGAGCTGCGCACCCTCTCCGAAGCTCCCGGGCTTCTGAGTGCGATCACCTCTCCGGTCGATCCGGAGGACTTCGTCCGGGACCTTCCGCGCTCGAGTGCTGAGGTCTACGGATGGGTGGCGGTGATGTTGGAGGAGCGGGAGATTGAGGATGTGGAGGATGCCCGACGTTTTGTCGAGGAGATCCGGGGCCGGGCGAGGGAGGAAGGAATAAGCGCTCGGGAGCTACTGCATCCGCTGCGCCTCGCGCTCACCGGCAGGGAGAAGGGGCCTGGGATGCCCTATATCATCGCCGTTCTCGGGGTGGAGGAGTCAGTGAGGAGGATAGAAGCCGCGAGAGAGGCTAGACTAGGGGCACTATGAGCGTGATGGTCAGAGACACCCTGAGCGGAGGGCTGGTGGACGTGGTCCGGGACGGGCGGGTGGGACTCTACGTCTGCGGCCCGACCGTTTACAACGACATACACATAGGGAACGCCCGGGCGCCTCTTTTCTGGGACGTCGTCGTGAGGTACCTGCGCAGCAGGGGGTACCGGGTCACCTTCGTCCAGAACATAACGGATGTGGAGGACAAGATCATAAACCGGGCCAACGCCGAAGGTGTCTCCTGGAAGGAGATCGTACGCCGCTACACCCGCTCCTACCACGAGCGGCTCGCGGCGCTGGGGGTGGGCCTGCCGGACGTGGAGCCCCGGGCCACCGAGCACATACCCGAGATCATCTCGCTCGTGGAGGTGCTCATCAGGCGGGGGCACGCCTACGCTCCAGGTAACGGTGATGTCTACTACCGGGTGGGGAGCTATCCCGGGTACGGCCGGCTCTCGCACCAGCGCCCGGAGGAGATGCGCGAGACCGAAAAAGGGGCCAGCGGCTACAAGGAGAGCCCGCTCGACTTCGCGCTGTGGAAGGCCTCCAAGCCGGGAGAACCCTCCTGGGAGAGCCCGTGGGGGCCGGGGAGGCCGGGCTGGCACATCGAGTGCTCGGCAATGGTCATAAAACACCTGCCGGATGGGGCGGACATCCACGGTGGCGGCACCGACCTGCGCTTCCCGCACCACGAGAACGAGCTCGCGCAGAGCGAGGGGGCCAACCCCGGGCGCACCTTCGTGCGGGCGTGGGCGCACCACGGGATGGTCAACTTCGCCGAGGACAAGATGGCCAAAAGCGTGGGCAACGTCGTGGACGTCATGGAGGCCGTCGGCCGCCACGGCAGGAACGCCATCAGGATGTGGCTTTTGCAGAGTCACTACTCGCAGCCGGTTGAGTACGCTGATGAGATCCTCCTGGAGAAGGGGCGCTCCTCCGAGCGGCTGTTCCGTTTCTACCGGGAGATTTCCGACTCGCGCGATTCCTCCGCTCTCTCCGAGAGTCTCGCTGCGGAGCTGCGCGAGCGATACCACGCGGCGATGGCCGACGACCTCAACACGCCGGAGGTGGTGGCGGCTCTCTTCGATGCCGCCCGCGCTGCGGGGCGTGAGATCGCCGGGGGTCGGGAATCCGCAACCCGGTTCGCCTCGCTCGCGGCGGCGATGCGCGAGATATTCGACGTCTTCAGCTTCGAACTCTCGGAGGAACGGACGGCGGAGGTAGACGGTGTCACCATCCGCTATGCCGGTGGGGACCCTGGCGAAGAGCTTCTGCGGATGGTTGCCGAGCGGGAGGCGGCGCGCCGACAGAAGAACTGGTCCGTCGCAGACGGGCTGCGCGAGGAGATAAGGGGACGCGGCTGGGTGCTGGAGGACACGCCGGCTGGACCCGTCCTGAACCCGTTGAGGTAGTGGAGCCCGAGCTGATCTACGGCGTGCGCCCGGTGCTCGAGGCGCTGCGGAGTGGTCGCCGGGAGGTGCTGGAGGTTCTGATGGCAATCCGCAATCCCGAGATCTCCTCCCTCGCGGCTTCGCGCAAGGTGCCAGTGAGCGAGGTGCCGCGCCGGGAGATAGAGCGCCTCGCCTCCGGGGTGGTGCATCAGGGGGTCATAGCCCGCACGGGTGACTATCCCTACTCGGACCTTGACGAGATCCTCGACACTCCGAGCCCCCTCGTCGTCGTTCTCGACGGGGTGACGGATCCCCGCAACCTCGGGGCCGTGCTGCGCGCCGCCGACGGTACCGGATCGAGCGGTGTCGTCATACCGAAGGACCGCGCCGCCCCGGTGACACCGGCCGCCGTCAAGGCGAGCGCCGGGGCGAGCGAGCACGTGAGGGTCGCCAGGGAGACCAACCTGCGCCGGGCCATCGAGAGGATGAAGCGAGCCGGCATCTGGGTCTATGCGGCCGAGAGCGGGGAGCATACCCTCTACACGGACATCGACCTCAGCGATCCGGTGGCGATCGTATTCGGTGGCGAGGAATCCGGGATCAGACGCCTGGTGCGGGAGGGTTGCGATGGGGTCTTCTCCATTCCCATGCTCGGCGCCGTGGACTCCCTCAACGTCTCGGCCGCTGCGGCGGTCGTACTCTACGAGGCGATCAGGCAGCGCGGATGGCGCGGTACCTGATCCTTGACGGTTACAACCTGATCGCCGCGCTGGATCGCTACCGGCGGGGAGGGGAGGAGGCCGGGCTCGAGGAGCGCCGCGATCTGCTGGTGAACGACGCCCTCAAGGCAGCCGGGTGGACCGACCGCGTCGTCATCGTCGTCTTCGACGCCCACGGGACCACGGAACCGCGCAGGGAGGAAGAGCACGCCGGGGGTGCGGTGCGCGTGATCTACAGCTCCGCTGGCGAGACCGCCGACGACGTCATCGAACGGCTCATAGAGAGCCTCGATGGGCCCGCGACGGTCTTCACGGCGGACTTCGCCCTGCAGCGTACGGCCCTCATCCGCGGAGCCACCCGCGCGACACCCCGCGAGTTTCAGGACCTGCTCGACGAGCTTCCCGTCTTGGCACGCAGTCCCCGCAGTGCCCGCAGGCTGCGTCTCGCGGAGAGAATATCCGCCGAGACGCTGCGTTCGCTCGAGGAGATCAGACGCCGCGAGCCGAGGGAGCGGTGAGCTATAATCCCCCGGGAGAGGCCCGGGTAGCTCAGCGGTAGAGCAGCCGCCTTGTAAGCGGCAGGTCGGGGGTTCGAATCCCTTCCCGGGCTCCGCCGGAAGGACCGAAGGCGCGTTGAAAACTCGTTATGGTTTGCTACCATAGCGGGGTGCTCGAGAGAGCACCGAAAAAGCGTGTCGGGGGTGTGCCCGAGCGGCCAAAGGGAGCAGACTGTAAATCTGCCGGCATTGCCTACGGAGGTTCGAATCCTCCCGCCCCCATGACGACGTGCCCCTGTAGCTCAGTCGGTAGAGCACTTCCATGGTAAGGAAGGGGTCACCGGTTCAAGTCCGGTCGGGGGCTCTCGGCGTCCGGGCCTCTGCCCGGGTGTCGGGTGAAGTTGATGTGGCGGTGTAGCTCAGTTGGTCAGAGCAGCGGAATCATAATCCGCGTGTCGCAGGTTCGAGTCCTGCCACCGCTACCTCGGGTTTTGAGGTTTCAGAGAGAAAGGAACGGCCGAGATGTCCAAGGGCAGGTTTGAGAGGACCAAGCCGCACGTAAACGTGGGGACCATAGGGCACATAGACCACGGCAAGACGACGCTTACGGCGGCGATAACGAAGGTATTGGCCAAGCACTACCCGGATGATCCGGCCAACCACGAGGTGGCCTTTGAGCAGATAGACAACGCCCCTGAGGAGCGTCAGCGGGGGATAACGATAGCGACCTCCCACCAGGAGTACGCCACGCCCAAGCGGCACTATGCGCACGTGGACTGTCCTGGGCATGCGGACTACGTGAAGAACATGATCACTGGTGCGGCCCAGATGGATGGGGCGATACTGGTGGTTTCTGCGGCGGATGGGCCGATGCCGCAGACGCGGGAGCACATTCTTCTTGCGCGTCAGGTAGGGGTACCGTCGATTGTTGTGTTTTTGAACAAGGCGGACATGGTGGACGACCCGGAGCTGTTGGAGCTGGTGGAGATGGAGGTACGCGAGCTCCTGAGCGAGTATGACTTTCCCGGGGATGAGATACCGGTAGTGGTAGGCAGTGCCCTGAGGGCTCTTGAGGGGGATGAAGGGGAGCTTGGGGAGCAGTCGATCCTCAAGTTGATGGAGGCAGTAGACGAGTACATCCCTGAGCCCAAGCGGGATGTGGACAAGCCGTTTTTGCTTGCGATAGAGGATGTGTTCACGATCCAGGGTCGTGGGACTGTAGCGACCGGGCGAGTGGAGCGCGGGCGGCTGCGCCTCAACGAGGAAGTAGAGATAGTAGGGATAAGGCCGACGCGCAAGACGGTGGTTACGGGCATAGAGATGTTCAACAAGAGCATGGACGAGGCGCAGGCAGGGGACAACATAGGGGCGCTTCTGAGGGGCGTGAGGCGCAACGAGGTAGAGCGAGGGCAGGTACTGGCGCATCCTGGGACGATAACGCCGCACACGAAGTTCAAGGCTGAGGTGTATGTACTCAGTAAGGAGGAGGGAGGCAGGCACACGCCGTTTTTCTCTCACTACAGGCCGCAGTTCTACTTCCGGACGACTGATGTGACTGGGGAGATCACGCTGGAGGAGGGAGTAGAGATGGTGATGCCTGGGGACAACACGGTGATGAGTGTGGAGTTGATCTCACCGATAGCGATGGATGAGGGGCTCAACTTTGCGATAAGGGAGGGTGGCCGGACGGTTGGAGCCGGTGTGGTCACCCAGATAATAGAGTAGAGCGCTCAGGAGGTTTTCGTGGAGGGGCGGGAGATCCCGCCCCTCCCGGTGAGCTTAGAGGAGAAGCATGAGACAGCTGGTAACACTGGCGTGTGAGGACTGCAGGAGGCGCAACTACCACACCCGCAAGAACAGGCGCAACACGCCCGATCGTCTGCAGCTCAGAAAATACTGTCCGTGGTGCCGCCGGCACACCACGCACAGGGAGACCAGGTAGTAAGATAAGTGTCGGCGAAGCGGAGGGCAGTAGCTCAGTTGGTAGAGCAGCGGTCTCCAAAACCGCAGGTCGGGGGTTCGAGTCCCTCCTGCCCTGCTTTTACCTGCGAGGCGAGGCGAGGAAACGATGTCTAAGAGACGGGGCTCTACGGCTCAGCAGCGCCGGGCCGGTGGCAAGAAGGCCCAGCAGAGCGGCAGGCAGCGCAGGGCCGGGTCGGGAGTGGTCGATTCCCTCAAGGAGGCCCGGGCCGAGGTACGGCGGGTGAGTTGGCCCGACCGCGAGCAGCTCAAGCAGAGTACGGCGGTCGTGATCATCGTGGTCGTCGTACTCGGTATCTATGTCACGTTCTGGGACTATGTCTTCCAGAATCTGACGCGGCTGGTCTTCTTCTAGTGCTGTAGCGGCTGGGGAGTTGGTTGCTTTGAAGAAGTGGTATGTCGTCAATACGTACTCCGGGCACGAGAACAAGGTCAAGACCACGCTCGAGCGGAGGATAGAATCCCTCGGTCTCGGGCGGTACTTCGGGGAGATCAGGATCCCCACCGAGAACGTCGTCGAGATCAAAAACGGCAAGAAGGTGCCGACGGTCCAGCGGCAGTTCCCGGGCTACATACTGGTGAACATGGAGATGAACGACGACACCTGGCAGGTGGTGCGGCAGACGCCGGGGGTCACGCAGATCGTCGGGGCGGGGGACAAGCCGGTACCCCTCAGCCGGGCGGAGGTCGAGAGGCTTTTGCATCCGGGCGAAGTGGAGACCCGCGAGAAGGTCAAGACGACGGTGGACTACGAGATCGGGGAGACCGTACGCGTGGTGAGCGGTCCGCTCTCCGACTTCACCGGCCAGATCTCCGACATAAACGTCGACCAGTCGCGGTTGAAGGTGATGGTCTCGATCTTCGGGCGTGAGACGCCGGTCGAGCTCTCTTTCAACCAGGTCGCCAAGCTCTAGTTGTTCGTTTTGGAGTAAACGTGAGAGGGAGTTTGTAAAGCCATGGGTAGAGGACGCGGAAGAAGGGTGGCAAGGAAACTGAAGCTCCAGATCCCGGGCGGGCAGGCGAACCCTGCTCCCCCCGTCGGGCCGGCTCTCGGCCAGGCCCAGGTGAACATCGGGGAGTTCGTGCGGCAGTTCAACGACGCCACCCGAGATCAGATGGGCCAGATCATCCCGGTCGAGATAACGGTGTACGAGGACCGTTCGTTCTCTTTCGTCACCAAGACACCGCCGGCGGCGTTTCTTTTGCGGCAGGCCGCCGGGGTCGAGAAGGGGAGCGGCGAGCCCAACCGGGACAAGGTAGGCTCGGTGAGCCGCCAGCAGGTGGAGGAGATAGCCAAGACGAAGCTGCCGGACCTGAACGCCGCAGACCTGGAGGGCGCGGTGAAGATAATAGAGGGTACGGCGAGGAGCATGGGGATCACGGTAAATGGGTAAGAGGCTGCTCGAGCAGAAGAACAGGATAGACCGGGAGAGGCTCTACTCGCCCAGGGAGGCGATAGAGCTGTTGAAGGGGCTCGACGGAGCGAACTTCGACGAGAGCGTCGAGGTGCACATAAACCTCAACGTCGACCCGCGACGGGCGGATCAGATGGTGCGCGGGACGCTGATGCTGCCCAACGGCACGGGCAAGACGCAGCGGGTCGCGGTCTTCGCCGAGGGTGAGGCGGCCCGGGAGGCCGAGGAGGCCGGGGCGGACATAGTCGGGTCCGAAGATCTGGTAGCGCGCATCCGCGACGAGGGCTTCCTCGACTTCGACGTCGCGGTGGCGACCCCGGACCAGATGCGCATCGTCGGACGGCTGGGGCAGATACTCGGTCCCCGCGGGCTCATGCCGAACCCGAAGAGCGGCACCGTAACGCAGGACGTCGGAAAGACCGTGCGCGAGATAAAGCAGGGCAAGATCGAGTACCGGGTGGACCGCTACGGGATAATCCACAGCATCATCGGCAAGAAGTCCTTCGACACCGACTCTCTGCTCGAGAACTACTACGCGCTGCGCGACGAGCTGCAGAGGGTGCGCCCCTCGGCGGTCAAGGGACGCTACTTCAAGTCGGTGGCGATAACCAGCACGATGGGGCCCTCGGTGAAGGTTGACCCCGCCGCGACGAGCGATTAGTATCTTTCGCGGACCAGAGAACGACAAAAGAGAGAGGCCAGAGACAGCCGGGGCTCCGGTGAGGAGCTCAAACCCAGCGGGTAACCCGGCCGAGGCCGCGCAGAGAGAAGATTTCGGGATGGAGAGTCCCGGGTGCCTCTACGCGGCCCCGGGGCTCTCTTTTCAGGAGAGGAGTCGGAGGTGAGACGCGAGGAGAAAGCGAAGGTAGTAGAGGAGCTGGCCGAGAAGCTGAGGAGCGGCTCGGCGCTCGTGGTGGATTACCAGGGGATGAACGTGGCGCAGAGCACCGAGCTGCGCCGCCGCAGCCGGGAGCTCGGGGTGGAGTTCGTGGTGGCGAAGAACACCCTGGCGCGCAGGGCCGCGGACGCCGCCGGCATAGACGGCGAGTTTTCCGGGTTCTTCACGGGCCCGACGGCGATAGCCTTCTCGGAGGATCCGGTCGCCGGGGCGAAGCTTCTGGCGGAGTTCGCCGATCAGATAGAGACATTCACCCTGAAGGGTGGGAGGCTTGACGACGGGCAGGTTCTCGACGCGGAGCAGGTCGTCGCGCTCTCGAAGCTGCCCGGCCGCGAGCAGCTCATAGCCCAGGTCGTCGGCGGGCTCGCCGCCCCGATCTCCGCTCTGGTGAACGTACTCAACAACACGGTGCAGGGGCTCGTGATCGCGCTGAATCAGATCGCCGAGCAGAAGCGCGCGCAGGAGTCGTAGCAGGCAGGAAACGCTGGTAAGAACTGGAGGTTTTGGTTCATGGCCGTAAGCAAAGAGGAACTGATAGAGACGATCGAGAACATGAGCGTGCTCGAGCTCTCCGAGCTTGTCAAGGCGCTGGAGGAGCGCTTCGGGGTCTCCGCCACCGCCGTGGCCGCCGCCCCCGCCGCCGGTGCCGCCGCGGGCGACGGTGGGGCCGCCGCGGCCGAGGAGGAGAAGACCGAGTTCGACGTCATCCTGCAGGCGGCCGGGGACAAGAGGCTGCAGGTCATCAAGGAGATAAGGGCCGCCACCGGGCTCGGGCTCAAGGAGGCCAAGGCGCTGGTGGACGAGGCTCCCAAGCCGGTCAAGGAGGGCATCTCCAAGGAGGACGCCGAGGCCCTGAAGGCCAAGCTAGAGGAGGCCGGAGCCACCGTCGAGCTCAAGTAGCCTCTGTGGCGCGCAGCCCCAGGGTGTGCTAAACTTCCGGGCGTTGGACACAGAACCAACGCCCATACTTATTGTTCGGGATATTCTGCCCCGGATCTCCTTGACTTATACGGGGAAGCGGGGTAGGATATCCGTTCGCGTGCTTAGCCGTTCTTCAACGATTCAGCGTGGAGGAGAGCCAATTTGGTAACCCCTGTTGTGCGCCGCAAGCGGCGTCCCTTCTCGCGGACGCAGACTCTGGACTTTCAGATGCCGGGGCTGGTGGACATCCAGCTCGGCTCGTTCAGGAGGTTCCTCGATGAGGGCATAAGGCAGGTCTTCGAGGAGATCTCTCCGATAGAAGACTACACGGGCTCTTATGCCGTGGAGTTTGGGGACTTCTACTTCGAGGAGCCGCAGGTCTCAATAGACGAGTGCGTCTCGAAGGACAAGACGTACGCGGCCCCGCTGTTCGTGAAGGTCCGCTTCATCGTAAAGGAGACCGGGGAGATCCGCGAGCAGGACGTGTTCATGGGCGACTTCCCGCTCATGACCGACTGGGGGACCTTCATAATAAACGGGACCGAGCGGGTGGTCGTCACCCAGCTCGTGCGCTCTCCGGGCGCGTACATCATGGAGCCCAAGGACCCGAGCAAGCAGGTTCTCACGGCGAGCCTGATGCCGGGTCGGGGGTCGTGGCTCGAGTTCGAGGTGGAGTCCAAGGGTTATATCTCGGTCAGGATAGACCGCAAGAGGAAGCTACCGGTTACGGTGCTCCTGAAGGCGCTCGGGCTCGGCGGGCCCGAGGAGATAATGGAGCGCTTCGAGGGCTCCTGGCTGATGCGCAACACGCTGGAGCGGGACGACACCGCCTCGCGGGAGGAGGCACTTCTGGAGGTATTCCGGCGGCAGCGTCCCGGCGAGCCGGTCAACCTGGAGAACGCGCGCAATCTGGTCGAGGGGCTCTTCTTCGATCCCAAGCGCTACGACCTGACCGAGGTCGGGCGTTACAAGGTCAACAAGAAGCTCAAGCTCGAGGTGCCTCTCGAGGTGCGCACGCTCACCAACGAGGACATAGAGGCGCTTCTCGGGCGGTTGATCGAGATCGCGGAGGGCTTCGCCGAGGACGAGGAGTTTGGCAGGATCAACTACGAGCGCTACCGGCACCTGCTCGACGAGTACGAACATCTCGGGAACCGGCGGCTCAGGACTGTGGGCGAGCTGGTGCAGGAGGCGTTCCGGATCGGGATGTACCGGATGGAGCGCGTGGTGCGCGAGCGGATGACCACACAGGACGAGGAGAGCATAACGCCCCAGAGCGTGGTCAACACCAAGCCGGTGGCGAGCGCGATCAAGGAGTTCTTCGGCTCGAGCCAGCTCTCGCAGTTCATGGATCAGACGAACACCCTGGCCGGCCTCTCGCACAGGCGGCGCCTCAACGCTATGGGCGCGGGCGGGCTTTCCAGGGAGCGTGCACCGATCGAGGTGCGCGACGTCCATCCGACGCACTACGGGCGGATGTGTCCGATAGAGACCCCGGAGGGGCCGAACATCGGGCTCATCGGTCAGCTGGCGACCTACGCCAGGGTCAACGAATACGGGTTCATCCAGACGCCGTACAGGAAGGTGGTCGACGGGGTCGCCACGGACGAGATCGAGTACCTCTCCGCGGACGAGGAGGAGGGGCTCATCATCGCGCAGGCGAACACCCCGGTGGACCCGGAGAGCGGCAGGATCACCGCCGAGCACGTCCTGGCGCGGGCCCGGGGCGGGGAGGTCACGACCGTCTCCCCGCAGGAGGTCGACTACATGGACGTGGCCCCGCTGCAGACGGTCTCGGTCGGGACCGGGCTCATCCCGTTCCTCGAGCACGATGATGCCAACCGGGCTCTGATGGGCGCGAACATGCAGCGGCAGGCGGTACCGCTCCTGAGGAGCGAAGCGCCCTACGTCGGGACCGGGATGGAGTTCCGGGCCGCGACGGATACCGGGGATGTGGTGCTCGCGCGGGAGGCCGGCAGGGTCGAGCGGGTGTCGGCGGACGTGATCACGGTGCGCCGGGAGAGCGGGGAGCTCGACGAGTACCGGCTCAAGAAGTTCGCCCGCTCAAACCAGGGCACGTGCGTCAACCAGCGGCCGCTGGTGAAGGAAGGTGAGGAGGTCCAGGCGGGGACGGTGCTCGCCGACGGCTCCTCCACCGATCAGGGCGAGCTGGCCCTGGGCAAGAATTTGCTCGTCGCGTTCATGCCGTGGGAGGGGTACAACTTCGAGGACGCGATAATCATCTCCGAGCGGCTCGTCAAGGAGGACGTGCTCACCTCCATCCACATCGAGGAGTACGAGGTACAGGCGCGGGACACCAAGCTCGGACCCGAGGAGATCACCCGCGACATCCCCAACGCCTCCGACGACGTACTGATGAACCTCGATGCCGACGGGATCATCCGCATCGGCGCCGAGGTCGGGAGCGGGGACGTGCTGGTCGGGAAGGTCACTCCGAAGGGAGAGAGCGAGCCCACCCCGGAGGAGAAGCTCCTGCGGGCGATCTTCGGGGAGAAGGCCAAGGAGGTCAAGGACTCCTCGCTCAAGGTCCCGCACGGCGAGGGCGGGGTCGTCATCGACGTCAAGCGCTTCTCGCGGGATGCCGGGGACGAGCTCCCGCCCGGGGTCAACGAGATGGTGCGGGTCTTCGTCGCCTCCAAGCGCAAGATCGCCGAGGGCGACAAGCTCGCCGGCCGCCACGGGAACAAGGGTGTGATCTCGAAGATCGTGCCCGAGGAGGACATGCCGTACATGGAGGACGGCACGCCGGTCGACGTCATCCTCTCGCCGCTCGGGGTGCCGAGCCGGATGAACATCGGTCAGATACTCGAGACGCACCTCGGGTGGGCTGCGAGCAAGGGCCTCGGGGAGAACGGTGGCGAGCCGGTCTTCGTCTCCACGCCGGTCTTCCAGGGGGCGCGGGTCGAGGACATAAACAAGGTGATAGACAAGGTCCGCCAGGACGGCGGCTCGAAGGTGAACATGACCGGCGGGGGCAAGGTGACCCTCTACGACGGGCGCACCGGCGAGCCGTTCGACAGCAAGATCACGGTCGGCTACATGTACATCATGAAGCTGATCCACCTGGTCGACGACAAGATCCACGCCCGCTCGACCGGTCCGTATTCGCTCGTGACCCAGCAGCCCCTGGGCGGCAAGGCGCAGTTCGGCGGGCAGCGCTTCGGCGAGATGGAGGTGTGGGCGCTCGAGGCCTACGGCGCGGCGCACACCCTGCAGGAGCTGCTCACGATAAAGAGCGACGACCGGATCGGGCGCGTCAAGAGCTACGAGGCGATCGTCAAGGGCGAGAACATCCCCGAGCCCGGTGTGCCGGCGAGCTTCAAGGTGCTCCTGAAGGAGATGCAGGCGCTGGGGCTCTCGGTCAAGCCGGTCTACAACGCCGAGGCCGCGGCGGAGGATTCTGATCAGCGAGACTGGGACGAGGCGGCCAGAGCGCTCGGTATAAACCTGAGCCGCGAGGAGCCGACCGGTAACCTGGACGACACCCCGGATGTTTCCAGAGGAGGGATGTAAGGGTTGCAGAGCCTAGAGCGCGACATAGACATAAACAAGCTGGAGAAGATCTCCATCGGTCTCGCCTCCGCTGAGGAGATCCGGGAGTGGTCCCGCGGCGAGGTGACCAAGCCCGAGACCATCAACTACCGGACGCTCAGGCCCGAGAAGGACGGGCTGTTCTGCGAGCGGATCTTCGGGCCCTCGAAGGACTTCGAGTGCTACTGCGGGAAGTACAAGAGGATCCGCTTCAAGGGCATCATCTGCGAGCGGTGCGGGGTCGAGGTCACCCGGGCGCGCGTCAGGCGCGACAGGATGGGCCACATAGAGCTTGCCGCCCCGGTGGCGCACGTGTGGTTCGTCAAGGGCGTGCCGAGCCGGATGGGGTACCTGCTCGACATAAGCCCCAAGGAGCTCGACCGGGTGCTCTACTTCGCCTCCTCTATCGTCACCTGGGTCGACCGCGAGGCGCGAGCGAACGACATAGACACCCTGCGCCAGCGGGTCGAGGACGAGATCCGGCAGCTCGAGGAGGAGCGCGAGGAGGAGATCACCCAGATACAGGCGCTGCGCACCAAGCGGGAGAGCGTGATCCGGGGCGAGAGCTCCCCGGACGAGCTCACCGAGGAGTACGCCGACGTTCCCGAGGAGGAGCGTGAGGCGGCGATCGAGAAGGTGCACCGGCAGGCCGAGGAGGACATCGCCGACATCCGGCGCTCGATCGACGAGCAGATAAACCTCGTCCGACGGGCGTGGGAGGAGTTCCAGACGCTCGAGCCGCGTCAGATCGTGGACGACGAGGAGCTCTTCCGCGAGATGAAGGACCGCTTCGGGGACGAGTACGGCTACGGCGTGTACTTCCGGGGCGGGATGGGCGCCGAGGCGATCCGCGACCTCATCCAGCAGATCGACCTCGACGAGGAGGCCCGGAACCTGCGGGAGATCATCAACACCTCCAGGGGGCAGCGGCGCCAGAAGGCGATAAAGCGCCTGAAGGTCGTCGACGCGTTCCGCACCAGCGGCAACAAGCCGGAGTGGATGATCATGGACGTGATCCCGGTCCTCCCTCCGGATCTGCGGCCGATGGTGCAGCTCGACGGCGGGCGGTTCGCCACGAGCGACCTGAACGATCTCTACCGCCGGGTCATCAACCGCAACAACCGCCTGAAGAGGCTCCTGGACCTGGGGGCGCCGGACGTCATCGTCAACAACGAGAAGCGGATGCTGCAGGAGGCCGTCGACGCCCTCTTCGACAACGGGCGTCGGGGCCGGGCGGTGACCGGCGCGGGCAACCGGCCGCTGAAGTCGCTCTCGGACATGCTCAAGGGCAAGCAGGGCCGGCTGCGCGGCAACCTGCTGGGCAAGCGCGTCGACTACTCGGGACGCTCGGTGATCGTGGTCGGGCCCTCGCTCAAGATGCACCAGTGTGGTCTGCCGCGGCTGATGGCCGTCGAGCTGTTCAAGCCGTTCGTGATGAAGGTGCTGGTTGACCGGGCTCTCGCGCCGAACATCCGCAGCGCCAAGCAGATGGTCGAGCGCCTGAGGCCCGAGGTCTGGGACGTGCTCGAGGACGTGATCAAGGAGCACCCGGTCCTCCTGAACCGGGCCCCGACGCTGCATCGCCTCGGCATCCAGGCCTTCGAGCCGGTCCTGGTGGAGGGCAAGGCGATCCAGGTGCACCCGCTGGTGTGCGCGGCGTTCAACGCGGACTTCGACGGCGACCAGATGGCGGTGCACGTGCCGCTCTCGCCGGAGGCGCAGGCCGAGGCGCGCATCCTGATGCTCTCTACGCAGAGCATCCTTCAGCCCTCGAACGGGTTCCCGATCGCGGTCCCGTCGCAGGACATGGTTCTCGGGCTCTACTACATCACCTATGCTCCGGAGGGCTACGAGGACGAGGAGCCCAAGGCCTACCTCACCTCCTACGAGGAGGCGGAGGTCGCCTACAGGAACGGGACGCTCAAGGTGCACGACAAGGTCATCTTCCGGCGCGAGGGCGAGCGGATAGAGACCACCCTCGGCCGGGTCATCTTCAACGAGAGCGTAGAGGAGACCTTGAGGGATTACCTCGGTGATTCCTACGATCCCTCCTCCTACGAGTTCGTCAACTACGAGCTCAGGAAGGGCGAGATCAAGAACCTCGTCGCCGAGTACGTGAGCCGCTACCCGACCGAGCTGACCAGCCGGCTGCTCGACACGTTGAAGGAGGTCGGGTTCCGCACGGCGACGCGGGCCGGGATCTCGATCGGCAAGAACGACATCGTCGTGCCCCAGGAGAAGCCGGAGATCGTCGCCAGGTACGAGGAGCTCGTCGCCGAGGTCGAGGAGCAGTGGGATCAGGGCTTCATCTCCGACGACGAGCGGATGGAGCGCATCATCGAGCTGTGGACGCGGGCCCGGGACGAGGTCGAGGAGGCGATGAAGAAGAACTTCTGGAGCCTCAACCCGATGCACATCATGGCCCACTCCGGTGCCCGGGGCAACTACTCGGCGATCACGCAGCTCGCCGGGATGCGTGGCCTGATGACCAACACGAAGGGTGAGATCATCCCGGAGCCGGTCAAGAGCAATTTCATGGAGGGGCTCTCGGTCCTGGAGTACTTCACCTCGACCCACGGGGCGCGCAAGGGGCAGGCGGACACCGCTCTCAGGACCGCCGACTCTGGTTATCTGACAAGAAGGCTGGTCGACGTCTCGCAGGGGATCGTCGTGACCAGCGAGGACTGCGGCACCGACGGGTACGTCGAGATCCCGCTCTACCTCAAGAACGGCGACCCGAACGACTCGGTGGCGGCCCGTTACCTGGCGCGCGATCTGGTCAACCCCGAGACGGGCGAGGTGGTGGCCGAGGCCGGTACGGACGTCACCCCGGACATCCTGGCGCGCTGGCGTGAGGAGCTGCCCAAAGAGACGATGGTCCCGGTCCGGACGCCGACCAAGTGCGAGGATCCGAACGGCGTGTGCCGCAAGTGCTACGGCAGGGCCCTCTCCACCTACCAGCCGGTGGACATCGGGGAGGCCGTCGGGATCATCGCGGCCCAGTCGATCGGCGAGCCGGGGACGCAGCTCACCATGCGTACCTTCCACAGCGGCGGTGTGGCGGGTGAGGACATCACCGCCGGGCTGCCGAGGGTGGTCGAGCTCTTCGAGGCGCGCCACCCGAAGGCCGAGGCGATCCTGTGCGAGATCGACGGCACCGTGAGCATCGAGGACGAGGGTGATCGGCTCGTCAAGGTCGTCGTCACCTCCGCCGACGGCTCCGAGAGCCGGGAGTACCGGGTCGAACGCCAGCTCCTCAACCCCGAGGTGAGGGAGGGGGCCGAGATAAGGGCCAACACCCCGCTCACCGACCCGGAGAACACGGCGCTCTACCCGCACGCGATCCTGGAGAACGACCTGCGCTACGGCCGGGGCACGACCGCCACCGAGCGCTACCTGGTCGACGAGGTACAGAAGGTCTACCGGGCGCAGGGGGTCGACATCCACGACAAGCACATAGAGATCGTGGTGCGTCAGATGCTGCGGCGCGTGGTCGTCGACGACCCGGGCGACACCAGCTTCCTGCCCGAGCAGGTGGTGGATCGCTTCACCCTCGAGAAGGAGAACGAGCGGGTCGAGGCCGAGGGCGGCCGGCCGGCGAGCGCCCACCGGGTGCTCATGGGCATAACCAAGGCGTCGCTCGCCACCGACAGCTTCCTCTCGGCGGCCTCTTTCCAGGAGACCGCGCGCGTGCTGACCGACGCGGCCATAGAGGGCAAGGTGGACGAGCTCTCCGGGCTCAAGGAGAACGTGATCATCGGCAAGCTCATCCCGGCGGCGACGGGTCTGCCGAAGTACCGCAGGCTCACGGTGACCGTGGACGGACACAGGACCGACGATGTCGATGAGCTTGACATAGCGGCTTCTTAAGCCTAAAATAGCGCGTCGCGGTGCGGCATGGGCTGGCTCACGTGCCGGGCCTTTCCGGCCGCGACGCGCGACTTTGTTTGTGTAAACCCCCTTTTCTACAGAAAGAGAAAGGAGAGGCGCGGTCGTGCCGACGATCAACCAGCTTGTGCGCAAAAAGCGGGTGAGAAAGACCAAGAAGACGGCCACCCCGGCGCTGGGCGGGGCGCCACAGCGGCAGGGTGTGTGCACCCGCGTCTCGACCCAGACGCCGAAGAAGCCGAACTCGGCGCTGCGCAAGATCGCACGAGTGAGGTTGACCAACGGCAACGAGATCACGGCGTACATCCCCGGGGAGGGGCACAACCTGCAGGAGCACTCCGTGGTTCTGGTACGCGGGGGACGCGTGAAGGACCTGCCGGGAGTGCGCTACAAGGTGATCCGGGGCTCCCGGGACGCGCTGGGGGTCAGCGACCGCAAGCAGGCCCGATCCAGGTACGGGACCAAGAAGTCTTAGGAGGTTTTGAGAGATGCCCAGGCGTGCAGCGCCGCCGAAGAGGAAGATCCCACCCGATCCCGTCTACGGGAGCGTGCTCGTGCAGCAGCTCATAAACAAGGTCATGGTGGACGGGAAGAAGAGCAAGGCGGAGAAGATAGTCTACGACGCTCTTGCGCGGGTCGAGGAGCGCACCGGCAACAACCCGGTGAGCGTCCTCAACAACGCGGTCGAGAACGTCAAGCCCCGCCTGGAGGTCCGCTCGCGGCGGGTCGGTGGGGCCACCTATCAGGTGCCGATGGAGGTGCAGCCCCGCCGGGCGAACACGCTGGCGCTGCGCTGGCTGGTGGGCTACGCCCGCGCCCGCCGGGAGAAGACGATGGGGGCGCGTCTCGCTGGCGAGATACTCGACGCGAACGACAACGTCGGCGCGAGCGTCAAGCGCAGGGACGACACCCACCGGATGGCGGAGGCCAACCGGGCATTCGCACACTACAGATGGTAGACGAGGTGCTTTGACCTATGGCGGTATCCGTAGCTAGAAAGACACCCCTGAGCCGGGTCCGGAACATCGGGATCATGGCTCACATAGACGCTGGTAAGACGACCACGACCGAACGTATCCTGCTCTACGCCGGACTGACCCACAAGCTGGGCGAGGTCCACGACGGGAACGCCGTCATGGACTGGATGGCGCAGGAGCGCGAGCGCGGCATCACCATAACCAGCGCCGCGACCACCGTCTTCTGGGGCGGTATCGAGGGAGACTCCAGAAACGGTAAGACCCAGAAGGGTTCCCACAGCCGCATACCCGAACAGCACCGCATCAACATCATAGACACGCCCGGACACGTGGATTTCACGGTCGAGGTGGAGCGATCGCTGCGGGTATTGGACGGTGCGATCGCGCTGTTCGACTCGGTTGCGGGTGTCGAGCCGCAGTCGGAGACGGTGTGGCGGCAGGCGGACAAGTACCACGTGCCGAGGATCGCGTTCGTCAACAAGATGGACCGCATCGGGGCGGACTTCTACCACGCGGTAGAGACGATGAAGGAGAGGCTCGGGGCGAACGCGGTTCCGGTGCAGCTCCCGATCGGCAAGGAGGCCGAGTTCACGGGGATCGTGGACCTCGTGGAGATGAAGGCGATCATCTACAAGGACGATCTGGGGGCCGAGTGGGACGAGACCGAGGTCCCGGAGGACATGCGGGCGCAGGTCGATGAGTATCGGGAGAAGCTCATCGAGGCTGCGGCGGAGTATGACGAGGATCTCATGGTCGCCTACCTCGAGGGGGAGGAGATAGACCCCGATCAGCTCCGGGCGGCGATAAGGAAGGGGACGCTCGCGATCCAGATGACTCCCGTCTTCTGCGGTTCGGCGTTCAAGAACAAGGGCATCCAGCCGCTGCTGGACGGGGTCATAGACTACCTGCCGAGCCCGCTGGACGTGCCGCCGCTCAGGGGGCAGACCCCCGATGGCGAGGAGGTCGTGCGCGAGGCGGACGAGAACGGGCCGCTCGCGGCGCTGGCGTTCAAGATCCAGGCCGACCCGCACGTCGGGAAGCTGACCTACATAAGGGTCTACTCGGGTACGCTCCGGGCCGGCTCCTACGTGTACAACACCACCAAGGGGGTGCGTGAGCGCGTGGGGCGGCTCCTGCAGATGCACGCGAACTCGCGGGAGCCGCGTGACGAGGTGTACGCAGGGGAGCTCGTGGCGGCGATCGGGCTGCAGAACACGAGCACCGGGGATACGCTGGTCGCCGCCGACGATCCGGAGAAGATCGTCATCGAGCAGATGACCTTCCCGGAGCCGGTCATAGACCAGGCGATCGAGCCCAAGACCAAAGCCGATCAGGAGAAGCTCAGCCAGGCCCTGCAGCGGCTCGCCGAGGAGGACCCCACCTTCCGGGTGCGCACCGACGAGGAGACCGGTCAGACGGTCATCGCCGGGATGGGTGAGCTGCACCTGGAGATCATCCTGGACCGGCTCACCCGGGAGTTCAAGGTCGATGCGAACATCGGCAAGCCGCAGGTCGCCTACCGCGAGACGGTCAGGAGGCGTGTCGAGGGCGTCGAGGGAAGGTTCGTGAGGCAGACCGGCGGGCGTGGTCAGTACGGGCACGTCATCATCAACCTCGAGCACAACGACGAAGGTGGCTACGAGTTCGAGGACAGGATCGTCGGTGGGGTCGTCCCCAGGGAGTACATACCGAGCGTCGACAAGGGCATCCAGGAGGCGCTCGAGTCCGGCGTGGTGGCGGGCTATCCGGTCGTCGACGTGAAGGTGGAGCTCGTGGACGGCTCCTACCACGAGGTCGACTCCTCGGAGATGGCCTTCCAGATCGCCGGCTCGATGGCCGCCAAGGAGGCCCTGAGGCGTGCCGACCCGGTGCTGCTCGAGCCGATCATGGCCGTGGAGGTCACCGTACCCGATGAGTTCATGGGGGACGTGATGGGTGACCTCTCGGCGAGGCGCGGGCAGATCCAGGGCATGGACAGCCGCGGTAGCGGGCAGGTCATCCGGGCGATGGTGCCGCTCGCCGAGATGTTCGGGTACGCCACCTCGCTCAGGAGCAGGACCCAGGGACGGGCGACGTTCACCATGCAGTTCGACCACTACGCCGAGGTGCCGAAGAACATCGCGGCCGAAATCGCATCGGAGTAAGGAAGGAGGAACGAGATGTCCAAGGGCAGGTTTGAGAGGACCAAGCCGCACGTAAACGTGGGGACCATAGGGCACATAGACCACGGCAAGACGACGCTTACGGCGGCGATAACGAAGGTATTGGCCAAGCACTACCCGGATGATCCGGCCAACCACGAGGTGGCCTTTGAGCAGATAGACAACGCCCCTGAGGAGCGTCAGCGGGGGATAACGATAGCGACCTCCCACCAGGAGTACGCCACGCCCAAGCGGCACTATGCGCACGTGGACTGTCCTGGGCATGCGGACTACGTGAAGAACATGATCACTGGTGCGGCCCAGATGGATGGGGCGATACTGGTGGTTTCTGCGGCGGATGGGCCGATGCCGCAGACGCGGGAGCACATTCTTCTTGCGCGTCAGGTAGGGGTACCGTCGATTGTTGTGTTTTTGAACAAGGCGGACATGGTGGACGACCCGGAGCTGTTGGAGCTGGTGGAGATGGAGGTACGCGAGCTCCTGAGCGAGTATGACTTTCCCGGGGATGAGATACCGGTAGTGGTAGGCAGTGCCCTGAGGGCTCTTGAGGGGGATGAAGGGGAGCTTGGGGAGCAGTCGATCCTCAAGTTGATGGAGGCAGTAGACGAGTACATCCCTGAGCCCAAGCGGGATGTGGACAAGCCGTTTTTGCTTGCGATAGAGGATGTGTTCACGATCCAGGGTCGTGGGACTGTAGCGACCGGGCGAGTGGAGCGCGGGCGGCTGCGCCTCAACGAGGAAGTAGAGATAGTAGGGATAAGGCCGACGCGCAAGACGGTGGTTACGGGCATAGAGATGTTCAACAAGAGCATGGACGAGGCGCAGGCGGGGGACAACATAGGGGCGCTTCTGAGGGGCGTGAGGCGCAACGAGGTAGAGCGAGGGCAGGTACTGGCGCACCCTGGGACGATAACGCCGCACACGAAGTTCAAGGCTGAGGTGTATGTACTCAGTAAGGAGGAGGGAGGCAGGCACACGCCGTTTTTCTCTCACTACAGGCCGCAGTTCTACTTCCGGACGACTGATGTGACTGGGGAGATCACGCTGGAGGAGGGAGTAGAGATGGTGATGCCTGGGGACAACACGGTGATGAGTGTGGAGTTGATCTCACCGATAGCGATGGATGAGGGGCTCAACTTTGCGATAAGGGAGGGTGGCCGGACGGTTGGAGCCGGTGTGGTCACCCAGATAATAGAGTAGAGCGGGGACCATGGCCGTATCGAAGATAAGGATCAAACTCAAGGCCTACGACCACGAGGTCATAGACAAGACGGCCAAGTCCATCGTGGAGACGGCCGAGCGGACCGGGGCCTTCGTCTTCGGCCCCGTTCCGCTGCCGACCAAGCGCAGCCGCTACACGGTGATAAGGAGCCCGTTCAAGGACAAGGACTCGCGGGAGCACTTCCAGCTGCACACGCACAAGCGTCTGATCGACATCCAGCAGCCCACCCCCAGGACGGTGGACTCGCTGCAGCGGCTGGACCTCCCGGCGGGCGTGAGCATCGAGATAAAGGCGACCTGATGGCTACGGCAGTATTCGGACGCAAGAAGCACATGACACAGGCCTTCGAGGAGGACGGCACGCTGGTTGCCGCCACCGTGATCGAGGTCGAGCCCAACTTCGTCGCCGCGGTCAGGACCCCGGAGAAGGACGGCTACCAGGCGGTGCAGCTCGGCTTCGGCACGGTGCCCTCCCGGAAGGTGAACAGGCCCCACGCCGGGCAGTTCGAGAAGCACGAGACCCCTCCCCGGCGCCATCTGAGGGAGGTGCGCGGGGCGCAGGCCGAGGTGGGCCAGACCATCGGGGTCGAGGTCTTCGAGGTCGGCGAGAGGGTGGACGTGAGCGCGACGAGCAAGGGCAAGGGCTTCCAGGGGACCGTCAAGCGCCATGGGTTCGGGCGTGGACCGGTGACGCACGGCTCGCACAACATCCGCCAGCCCGGCTCGGTCGGGGCCTCGGCGGACCCCTCGCGCATCTTCCCCGGTCAGCGGATGCCGGGGCACACCGGCGACCGCACCGCGACCATCAAGAACCTGCGGGTGGTGAGGGTCGACCCGGAGAAGAACGAGCTCTGGGTGCGCGGTGGCGTGCCCGGGGGGCGTGGGGCGATAGTCAGGATCCGGAAGGCGGGTGATTAGGTTGGCCGAAGCGCAGATCTTCGACGCGAGAAGCGGCGAGCGTTCTTCGGCCGGGCTGGCCCCCCGCCTCGAGGTGGAGCCCAAGGAGCACGTCATACACCGGGCCGTGGTGGCCGAGCTCGACGCCAGGAGGCGCTACACGGCCTCGACGAAGGGCCGCAGCGAGGTGCGCGGCTCGGGGGCCAAGCTCTACCGCCAGAAGGGGACCGGACGGGCGCGGGCCGGCGACATCAAGACTCCCGTGCGCGTCGGCGGTGGGACCTGGGGCGGTCCGAAGCCGAAGGGCCCCCGCTACGGCAAGCGGATAAACCGCAAGGAGGCGAAGGCCGCCTTCTACGGGGCGCTGTCGGCCAAGGCCCGCGAGGGCGAGCTCTACGTGCTGGATTCGCTCGAGTTCGAGAAGCCCTCGACCAAGGAGGCCAGGAAGGTACTCGAGGGCATGGGGCTCTCTGGTCCGGTGCTCCTCGTGCTCGACCGGGGCGAGGACGACGCGGCACTCTCGTTCAGGAACCTCCCTGAGGTGACGGTCGTCGGGCCGCACGAGTACGGGGTCTACGAGGTGCTTCGGGCGAAGGAAGTCGTCTTCTCGCGGGCCGCTTACACCAGGCTCGCCGGAGAAGGAGGGAGCTGATGGACCCGCATCAGATCATCATACGCCCGGTAATCTCGGAGAAGAGCTACAACCTGATCGAGAACCAGAACCAGTACACCTTCGAGGTGGACCGCCGGGCGAACAAGAACCAGATCAAAAAAGCGGTGGAAGAGGCCTTCGACGTGAGCGTGGAGAAGGTGAACACGGTCAACGTCAAGAGCAAGCCCAAGCGGCAGGGCTTCACCCGCGGCCGTACATCCAACTGGAAGAAGGCCGTGGTGAAGCTGGCCGAGGGCGACCGCATAGAGCTTTTCGAGGGGGTCTAGCACATGCCTGCAATACGCTACAAGCCGACGAGCGCAGGCCGCAGGAACTCCTCGGTTCTCACGCGTGACTCGGTGACGCGTGAGAAGCCCGAGAAGTCTTTGCTGAGGAAGCTTCACAAGACCGGCGGGCGCAACAACCAGGGGCGCATCACCACCCGGCACATCGGGGGTGGGCACAAGCGGCGCTACCGGCTCATAGACTTCAAGCGCGACAAGGACGGTGTGCCGGCGACGGTGGCGGCGATAGAGTACGACCCGAACCGCTCGGCGAACATAGCGCTCCTGCACTACCACGACGGCGAGAAGCGATACATCCTGGCGCCGCGCAACCTCGAGGTGGGCAAGGTCGTTATGAGCGGACCCGGGGCGGAGGTCGACGTTGGTAACGCGCTGCCGCTCAACCGCATCCCGGTTGGCACGGTGGTACACGCGGTCGAACTCGAGCCCGGAAAGGGCGCGCAGCTGGCGCGCTCGGCCGGTACCAGCGCGCAGATCATCGCCCGCGAGGGTTCGCTCGTGACGCTGCGACTCCCCTCGGGGGAGCGGCGGATGGTACGCGCCGAGTGTCGGGCCACCGTCGGGGTGGTCGGCAACCAGTCGCACCAGAACGTGCGCTGGGGCAAGGCCGGCCGCAAGCGCTACCTCGGCGTGAGGCCGACGGTGCGCGGCACGGCGATGAACCCCGTCGACCACCCACACGGAGGAGGAGAGGGCAAGGCCGGCCCGGGTCGGGCGCCGGTCACGCCGTGGGGCAAGATCACCCAGGGGCAGCCCACGCGCAAAAAGAAGAAGCCTTCCGACGCCATGATCGTCAGCCGACGCGGCAAGGGAAGGAGGCGTTAGGAGAGATGACGAGATCCGCCAAGAAGGAACCCTTCGTCGAGGAGCGTCTGATGGAGCGCATCAGACGGATGAACGAGCGGGGCGAGAAGAGGATGCTCAAGACCTGGAGCCGGGCGAGCGTGATCTACCCGGAGTTCGTCGGGCACACCATCGCGGTGCACGACGGGCGCAAGCACGTGCCGGTCTACGTCACCGAGAGCATGGTGGGCCACCGGCTCGGCGAGTTCGCCCCCACCCGCACCTTCCGTACCCACATAAAGAGCGACCGTACCGCGAGGAGGCGCTAGGGATGAAGGCCGTAGCGAAATACGTGCGCATCTCGCCACGCAAGGCCCGGCTCGTTGCGGACCAGGTGCGCGGCAAGAGCTACCCGGAGGCGCTCTCCATCCTGCAGTTCACGAACAAGAAAGCCGCCAGGATCATCGACGAGGTCCTCAGGAGCGCCGGCGCCAACGCCGAGAACAACCACGCCATCGACCCCGACGAGCTGGTCGTGCGCGAGATCCGGGTCGACGAAGGTCCCACCCTCAAGCGCTACAGGGCCCGGGCCCTGGGCCGGGCGACCATGATCCGCAAGAGGACCAGCCACATAACCGTGGTGCTCGGTGAGCCCGCCGCGGTCGCCGTGGGCACGCCCGGAAGCGAGGAGGAAGGATAGGCTTATGGGGCAGAAGATACATCCCGAGGGCTTCCGGCTCGGCGTCAGGCGCAGGGGCGAGAAGCTCGACTTCAAGAGCAACTGGTATTCGGACAGGGACTTCGCCGAGCTCCTCGGCGAGGATCTCAAGATCCGCGACCACATAACCAGGAAGCTCACGCGGGCCGGGATCGCGGACATCCAGATCCGAAAGGCCGCGGAGCAGGGTGAGATCGCGGTGGACATCTACACGGCGCGTCCGGGGATCGTGATCGGCAAGGGCGGCAGCGAGGTGGATGCCCTGAGGGCCGAGCTTGAGCGCCTCACCAGCAAGCGGGTGCAGGTCAACGTCCGGGAGGTCTCCCGGCCCGAGCTCAACGCCTATCTCGTCGCCGAGTCGATAGCCGAGCAGCTCGAGGGGAGGGCCTCCTTCCGGCGGGCGATGAAGCGGGCGCTCACGAGCGCGATGCGCAGCGGGGCCGAGGGCGTGCGCATACAGTGCGCCGGGAGGCTCGGCGGCATAGAGATGAGCCGGCAGGAGACCATCTCCGAGGGAAGGGTGCCGCTCCACACGCTCGACGCCGACATCGACTACGGGTTCAAGGAGGCCCGGACCAAGATGGGTCAGATCGGGGTCAAGGTCTGGATCAACCACGGTATCCACGAGGACGGAGGCGAGGGGTAGGCGATGCTCGTACCCAAGAAGCTCAAGTACCGCAAGCCCCAGCGGGGCAGGATGCGGGGCAAAGCCAAGGGGCAGACTGAGGTGCAGTTCGGCGAGTACGGGCTGCAGGCCCTCGAGCCCGCCTGGGTGACCAACCGGCAGATAGAGGCCGCGCGTATCGCGATGACCCGCAAGATAAGGCGTGGCGGGAAGGTCTGGATCAACATCTTCCCGCACAAACCCGTCACCAAGAAGCCCGCCGAGACCAGGATGGGCAGCGGCAAGGGCAGTCCGGAAGAGTACGTCGCGGTCGTCAAGCCCGGGCGGGTCATGTTCGAGATGAGCGGCGTGAACGAGGAGCTCGCGCGGGAGGCCATGATGCTCGCCGCGCAGAAGCTTCCAATAAAGAGCCGTTTCGTCGTCCGAGGAGGTTGATGAGGATGAAGACGGCTGAGATAAGGGAGCTGGACGTCGAGGAGCTCGAGCAGCGGGTCGCCGAGGCCCGCCGGGAGCTCTTCAACCTCCGCTTCCAGCATGCGACGGGACAGCTCAAGAACACGGGACAGCTCAGGGAGGTCCGCAGGAACATCGCCCGACTTCTGACCGTGTTGAACCAGAAGAAGCAGGAGAACTGAACCGAAGATGACAGAGGAACCGGAAAACCAGGAGCTCGTGGAGGAGCCGTCTCCCGTCTCGGGTGGTCCGAGGCTCGACCAGGACCAGGGCCAGGTACAGAAGGCCGACTCCAGTCGGGGACGGCGCAAGGAGAGGGTCGGCATGGTCGTCTCCGACGCGCAGGACAAGACCGTGACGGTCTCGGTGGAGACGTTGGTCGAGCACCCGCTCTACAAAAAGCGCGTGAGGCGTTCCAAGAAGTTTCTCGCGCACGACGAGAACAACGAGGCACGCGTCGGGGATACGGTCAGGATCATAGAGACCCGGCCGCTCAGCCGGCGCAAGCGCTGGCGGGTGGCGAGGATTATCTCGAGGGCGGAGTAGCAGGATGATCCAGAACGAAACCAGGCTGCGGGTTGCGGACAATACGGGGGCGAGAAGCCTCCTGTGCATCAGGGTGCTCGGTGGCAGCAGGCGGCGCAGCGCGGGGATAGGCGACGTCATAGTGGCCTCGGTCAAGGAGGCTGCGCCCGGCGGTGCGGTGCGCAAAGGGGACGTGGTCCGGGCCGTGGTGGTCAGGACCACGAAGGAGACCCGGCGCAGCGACGGCTCCTACATCCGTTTCGGGGAGAACGCCGGCGTGATCATAAACAACGACGGCGCCCCGCGCGGTACCCGCATCTTCGGGCCTGTCGCCCGGGAGCTCAGGGACAAGGGGTACACCAGGATAATCTCGCTCGCACCGGAGGTGTTGTAGCGATGGGGCAGAAGATAAGACGCGGGGACACCGTGGTGGTGATCTCCGGCAAAGAGAAGGGCAAGCGGGGCGAGGTCGAGCGTGTCCTGCCCCGCGAGAACCGGGTGGTTGTGAGCGGGGTCAACGTTCGCACCCGCCACGCGCGCCCGAGCCAGAACAACCAGGAGGGGCTCTACACGTTCGAGGCCCCGATACACGTCTCGAACGTGATGCTCGTCGACCCGGCCTCCGGGGAGCCGACCAGGGTCGGCTACCGTTTCACCGAGAGCGGGGAGAAGGTCCGGGTCGCCAGGCGGTCCGGGAGGGATATAGATGGCTAGGCTGAAGGACTACTACATGAGCGAGGTGGCCCCGACGCTGCGCGACAGGTTCGGTATAGAGAACGTGATGCGCACACCGAACCTGGAGAAGATCGTGGTCAACATGGGCGTCGGGGAGGCCGCGCAGGACTCCCGGGCGCTGGACGGGGCGATGAACGATCTGGCGCGCATCACGGGGCAGAAGCCCCAGGTGCGGCGGGCCAAGAAGAGCATCGCGGGTTTCAAGATCCGGGAGGGCATGCCCGTGGGGGCGCGCGTGACCCTCAGACGTCAGCGGATGTGGGAGTTCCTGGACCGCCTGATCTCGGTCGCGCTGCCCCGGGTGAGGGATTTCCGGGGGGTGAACCCCGACTCCTTCGATGGGAGAGGAAACTACGCGCTGGGGCTCAGGGAGCAGCTCATCTTCCCGGAGATCCCGTACGACGAGATAGACCGCACTCGCGGGATGGACGTGGTGATCGTCACCACTACCGACAGCGACGAGGAGGCCCGGGAGCTTCTCAGGCTCCTCGGCATGCCGTTCAGGAGCTAAGGGAGAAGAGAGGTTTTGGAGAGATGACCAGGAAAGCGCTTCTGGTGAAGCAGAGAAAGCCGCAGAAGTACTCGACGAGGGAGTACAACAGGTGCCAGCGGTGCGGCCGGGCCCGCGCCTATTACAGGAAGTTCGGGCTGTGCAGGATCTGCCTGCGGCAGCTGGCGCACGAGGGGAAGGTCCCCGGGGTAAAGAAGGCGAGTTGGTAGGGCTTATAGAGATGTCCGTCAACGATCCGATAGCAGATTTCCTGACCCGCATACGCAACGCCGGGATGGCCCGGCACGAGACGGTGGAAATGCCGTACTCCAGGATAAAGCGCGAGCTGGCCCGCATCCTCAAGGAGGAGGGCTACATAAAGGACTACTCCGAGAAGGGTGCCGGAGCCCAGGCGCGCCTCGTCGTCGAGCTCAAGTACGACCCGGAAGGCAGGTCTGCGATAACGGGTCTGCGGCGCATGAGCCGCCCCGGGCGCCGCATCTATCGCAAGCGGGCGGAGATCCCGCGGGTACTGGACGGTCTGGGCGTCGCGATCCTGTCCACCTCCAGGGGTATCCTCACCGACCACGAGGCGCGCAGGATGGGTGTGGGCGGCGAGGTCCTCTGCTTCGTCTACTAGGAGGTTTGTGAGGTGTCTAGGATAGGCAGGGCTCCGGTGAGCTTGCCCGACAGCGTACAGGTCGAGATGGACCGGCGCAGCGTCCGGGTCACCGGGCCTAGGGGCGAACTTACCGTGCCGGTCGGCCGGGGGGTCAGCGTGCGCCAAGAGGATGGCCGGCTCGTCTTCGAGCGGGCTTCGGACTCTCCTGAGCACAAGGCGATGCACGGTCTGACCCGCACGCTGGTGCAGAACGCGGTCACGGGGGTCACTGAAGGGTTCTCGAAGACGCTGCAGATCTCGGGCGTAGGTTACCGGGCCCAGCTGCAGGGCCGGAACCTCACCCTCCAGGTGGGCTACTCCCACCCGGTGGTGATCGAACCCCGGGAGGGGATAGAGCTCGAGGTGCCCAACCAGACGACCATCGTTGTGCGCGGGATCGACAAGCAGCAGGTCGGGCAGACCGCGGCGGAGATAAGGGCCGTGCGGCCTCCGGAGCCGTACAAGGGCAAGGGTATCCGCTACGCCGACGAGCAGATACGGCGCAAGGTCGGCAAGGCGGGCTAGAGCCGGGAGGTTTGAAGAGTTGAGGACGGTCAAGGCCAAGCAGCTGCACAGGAACAGGCGCCGGGCCCGCGTGCGGCGCAAGATCTACGGGACGGCCCGGAGGCCGAGGCTCTCGGTCTACAGGTCCAACGTACACATCTACGCCCAGCTCATCGACGACGACGCGGGGCATACCCTGGTCGCGGCGGACTCGCGGGAGGTCGGCGAGGCCGAGAGCCGCGTGGAGGCTTCGCGCAGGGTCGGGGAGCTGGTGGCTAGGCGCGCGGTGGAGGCCGGCATAGAGGAGGTGGTCTTCGACCGCGGGGGGAACAAGTACCACGGCCGGGTGGCGGCGCTCGCGGAGGGTGCCCGCTCCGGCGGACTGAAGTTCTGATGACGAGGAGGTTGTGACCTTGGGACGACCGAGAGGAGAGAGGAGCCGGGGGCAGGGCCCTTCCGGCACCAGCCGCGGCGGCGGTATGGACAGCCGTGGCGGCGCCCGTGGTGGTGGCAGGACCACCAGGGAGCGCAGCGACGGCCGTCCCACGCCCCGCGAGCGGCAGCGCGAGGGCGGCTCGGAGCTGCAGGACAGGCTCGTCGAGATCCGGCGGGTCGCCAAGGTCGTCAAGGGCGGGCGGCGCTTCAACTTCAGCGCGCTCGTCGTGGTCGGCGACGGTAACGGGCGCGTGGGCGTCGGGCTCGGCAAGGCCAACACGGTCCCTGAGGCTATAGCCAAGGGTCAGGAGAGGGCCAAGCGCGACATGTTCGACGTGCCGATGCGCAACACGACGATACCGCACGAGGTGATAGGCGAGTTCGAGAGCTCGGCGGTGCTTCTGAAGCCGGCCTCGGAGGGTACCGGGGTGATCGCGGGCGGTCCCGTGCGGGCGGTGCTCGAGCTCGCCGGCATAAAGGACGTGCTCACCAAGTCGCTCGGCTCCACGACGGCCGTGAACCTGGCCCGGGCCACCGAGCAGGGGTTGCGGTCGCTGCGCACCAAGGCCGCCATAGAAGAGATAAGGGGGGTGAAGATAAGGTTATGAGCCCTCTGAAGATAACCCAGACGAAGAGCTCGATAGGGGCCATCGAGCGGCACAAGCGGACGCTAAGGGCGCTCGGTCTGAAGCACCTGCACGATTCCCGGGTGCACCGTGATACGCCCCAGATCCGCGGCATGATCCGCAAGGTCTCCCATCTGGTCCGCGTCGAGGAGGTGGACGGCTAAGTGAAGCTCAACGAACTCTCCCCGGCCCCCGGCTCCAAGCGTGCGCGCAAGAGGGTCGGCCGCGGCGAGGGGAGCGGCTACGGGAAGACCTCCGGCAGGGGGCACAAGGGGGCGGGCGCCCGTTCGGGGGCTGCCATCCCGGCCGGCTACGAGGGCGGTCAGATGCCCCTGCAGCGCCGGCTGCCGCGCCTGAGGGGGATGGCGCGCGGGAGGCACACCCCGGCGCACCCCACGGTGTACGCGGTGGTGAACGTGGGGCAACTGGAGCGTTTCTCCGGTGATACCATAGACGTGGAGGATCTCAGGGCTGCCGGGCTGGTGGCCAAGAAGGACATGCCGGTCAAGATCCTCGGCGAAGGGGAGATCGAGAGGGTGGTGACCGTACGGGCCCACGCCTTCTCCGGATCCGCGAAGAAGAAGATAGAGGCGGCCGGCGGGAGAGCCGAGACAGTGGAGAGATAGGAGATGCTCGAAGCCTTAGCGAACGCCTGGCGCATCCCCGAGCTGCGCCGGAAGCTGCTTTTCACCGGGTTGATGCTCGCCCTGTACCGGCTCGGGTCTTACATACCCGCGCCCGGCGTCAACCCCCAGGTCATAGCTTCCGGCGGGCTCGGGGGCAGTGGCAACGCGATAACCAACCTGTTCGGCATATTCACCGGGGGTGCCTTCAACACGCTCTCCATCTTCGCCCTCGGGATCATGCCCTACATCACGGCGGCGATCGTGATGCAGCTTCTCACGGTCGCCGTGCCGCGCCTGCAGGCGCTCGCTAAGGAGGGGGAGGTCGGCCAGCAGAAGATAACCCAGTACACCCGCTACTTCACGCTGGCGCTCGCGCTCATCCAGTCGGCTGCCTTCGCGCTCCTGTTCCTGCCGAGCCAGTTCGGCTCCTCGTTCGCTCCGGACGCGCTGCACAAGCTTTTGATCATCGTGAGCATGACCACCGGGGTGATGCTCATCATGTGGATGGGCGAGCTGATAACCCAGCACGGGCTGGGCAACGGGATCTCGCTCATAATCACGGTGGCGATCCTCTCGCGGGCGCCGCTCGGGTTCCAGGCCCTGCGGGAGAACGCGAGCGCTATCACCTGGGTGGTGCTGGCGGTGATAGCGGTTCTGATCGTGGCGGCGATCGTCTTCGTCAACGAGGGTCAGCGCCGGATCCCCATAACCTACGCCAAGCGTCAGGTCGGGCGGAGGATGAGTCAGGGGGGGACGACCTACCTGCCGCTGAAGGTGAACATGGCTGGGGTCATCCCTATACTCTTCGCCGCTTCGCTGCTTCTGGTCCCCATCACGATTGCGCAGTTCGCCGGTGGTAACCCGAACACCGCGCTCGGGCGTCTGGCTCAGTTCTTCGCTCCGGGCAGCGGCCCCTATCTGGCGCTGTATGCCGTACTGGTCATACTCTTCACTTACTTCTACACGGCGGTGCAGTTCAACCCGGTAGAGCACGCGGACAACCTGAAGAAGACCGGTGGGTACATCCCCGGGATAAGGCCGGGGGAGCCCACGGCCCGCTACCTGAACAACGTCCTGACGCGCATCACGCTCTTCGGGGCCATCTTCCTGGCGGCGATAGCCGTGCTGCCGTACATCATAACGGGGGCGCTCAACCTGCCCAACACGATCTACATCGGGGGCACCTCCATCCTGATCGTGGTCGGCGTCTCGCTGGATACGGTCAGGCAGCTCGAGGGGCAGCTCATGATGCGTAACTACGAGAGCTTCCTGAGGAAGCGATGAGGGTGATCCTGATCGGGCCTCAAGGGGCCGGGAAGGGCACCCAGGCCAAAAGGATCTCGGAGAAGACCGGGGCGCGCGTGATCTCGACGGGGGACATGGTCCGCGCGGAGATAAAGGCAGGGACGGAGCTGGGCCGGAAGGTCAAGGAGTACAACGACCGCGGGGAGCTGGTGCCCGACGAGATCATAGTGGAGATGGCCAAACCTCATCTCGGGGCGCCGGAGGGTTGGGTGCTGGACGGGTTCCCGCGCACCGAGGCGCAGGCCCGGGCTCTGGAGGAGGTACTCGCCGAGCTCGGCATTGGCATAGACCGTGTGATCGCGCTTGAGGCCCCCGACGAGGTGCTCGTGGAGCGCCTCTCTGGGAGGCGGCAGAGCCAGGCGACGGGACGGATATACCACGTCAGATACGACCCGCCGCCTCAGGACAGCGAGGAGGATCCGGGGCCCTTCGTGCAGCGCGACGACGATACGGAGGAGGCCATCCGGCGCAGGCTCGAGCTCTACCACGAGCAGACCGAGCCCTTGAAGCGGTACTACGCCCGGCAGGGGCTCCTCGCGGAGGTGGACGCCACGCGGAGCATACCGGAGGTGACCGAGCAGGTGATGAAGGCGATCCGGGAGAACGGATGATCGTACGCAAGAGCAGGGCGGAGCTGGAAGCGATGCGTGAGGGTGGCGTCATAACCGCCGCGTGCATCAGGATGCTGCGTGAGCACGTGCGCCCCGGGGTGACGACGAGGGAGCTCGACCACCTCGCCGAGGAATTCATCCGCTCGCGTGGCGGCACCCCCGAGTTCAAGGGGTACCAGGGGTTTCCGGCTTCGATCTGCACCTCGCCGAACGACATGATCGTGCATGGTATCCCCGGACGCTACAGGTTGAAGGAGGGGGACATAATCTCGCTCGACGTCGGGGTCCGCTACGAGGGTTTCGTCACCGACAGCGCGACCACGGTGGCCGTCGGTGAGATCTCCCCCGAGGCGCAGGGGCTGCTCGACGTCACACAGGAGTGCCTCGAGGCGGCCACCCGGGAGGTCAGGCCCGGCAACCATCTGGGGGACATCGGGTATGCGATACAGGAGCTCGCGGAGGGGCGCGGCTACGGGGTGGTGCGGGACCTCGTCTCGCACGGCGTCGGGCGCGAGATGCACGAAGACCCGCAGATCCCCAACTACGGCAGGAGGGGTAGCGGTCCGCGGCTTCTGCCGGGGATGACCTTCGCCATAGAGCCCATGATCACCCTGGGCAGCTACGAGATAAAGATCGACGAGCATGACGGGTGGTCGATCTACACCGCCGACGGTTCTCTAGCCGCCCACTACGAGCACACCATCGCCGTCACCGACGACGGACCCTGGATCCTCACCCTCGAAGAGGGGGTCGATAGCCGCAGGAAGAGCGCGTAGCGGTGCCGGGTGTAACGGTGGGATTTACGTGGTAACATATTCGATTGGTTTCTGTCACCTTGTAACGACCCCGAGAGCATCGGAAGCGAAGGAGGTCCTTGGCTAAGGAAGGCGTCATAGAGGTTGAGGGAACGGTAACGGAGGCGTTGCCAAACACCCAGTTCAGGGTGGAGCTCGACAACGGGCACGAAGTTCTGGCCCACATCTCCGGCAAGATGCGGATGAACTACATCCGGATACTCCCCGGGGACAGGGTCAAGGTGGAGCTCAGCCCGTACGACCTTAACCGGGGACGGATAACCTACAGATTCAGGAGCTGATGGCAAGGAGCCTGGAGGACGATGAAGGTAAGAGCGAGTGTGAAACCGATATGCGAGCGGTGCAAGGTAATAAGACGCCGCGGGGTGGTGCGCGTGATCTGCTCCAACCCGCGACACAAGCAGAGGCAGGGGTAGCATGGCGCGGATAGCCGGGGTAGACCTGCCGAGGGAGAAGAGGGTCGAGATCGGCCTGACCTACATCTACGGCATCGGCCGCTCGACGGCGAAGAAGATCTGCGCCGAGACCGGGGTCGATCCCGACACCAAGGTGCGCGATCTGGCCGAGGGCGAGATCAGCGCGATCCGCAGCTACATAGACCAGAACCTGCGGGTCGAGGGTGATCTCAGGCGCGAGGTGAACCAGAACATACGGCGTCTGATAGACATCGGCTGCTACCGCGGCATCAGGCACCGCAGGGGGTTGCCGGTGCGCGGGCAGCGCACCCGGACCAACGCGCGTTCGCGCAAGGGACCGAGGCCGGCGATAGGCGGGAGGAAGAAGTAGATGGGCAGGCAGCGCCAGCGCACGCGCGGGGGACGTTCGCGCCGCAGGGTCCGCCGGAACATATCCACCGCGGTTGTGCACATAAAGAGCTCCTTCAACAACACGATCATCAGCGTCACCGACCCGGAGGGCAACGTCATCGCCTGGGAGTCGGCGGGTTCTCTGGGCTTCAAGGGCAGCCGCAAGAGCACCCCCTACGCCGCGCAGATGACCGCCGAGAGCGCGGCGAACAAAGCGATGGAGCAGGGCGTGCGCCGGGTGGACATCCAGGTCAAGGGCCACGGGGCGGGTCGGGACATGGCGACCAGGACGTTCCAGGCTCTCGGGATCGAGGTTCTCTCGATAAAGGATGTCACCGGGCAGCCGCACAACGGCTGCCGGCCGCCCAAGAGGCGCAGAGGCTAGAGCGAGCAGGAGGGTACTGAGAAGCAGTGGCGCGTTATACGGGACCGAGAGGCAGGCGCGACCGCCGGGCCGGCGTGATGATCTCCTCGATGCAGAAGAATCCGCTGGAGAGGAAGCCCTACCCGCCGGGAGAACACGGCCGGGGCCGTCAGCGGCAGACGGAGTACGGCATCCGGCTGATGGAGAAGCAGAAGGCCCGCTGGTACTACGGCGTGTCGGAGAAGCAGTTCAGGCGGGCCTACGAGAAGGCGAGCCGTGCTCAGGGCGTCACGGGTGAGAACCTGCTGCGCCTGATGGAGCTGAGGATGGACAACGTGGTCTACAGGATGGGCTTCGCCACCAGCAGGCCTCAGGCGCGGCAGCTCGTGGTGCACGGGCACTTCCTGCTCAACGGCCGCAAACACAACATCCCCTCGGCGGTTCTGAAGCCGGGGGACGTGATCACGGTGCGCGACAAGAGCCGCAGGATCGAGCCGATCCAGAACGCCGTGGAGCAGGTGGTGGCGGTCCCCGCGTGGCTCGAGGCCGACCACGAGAACTTCACCGGCCGGGTGCTCCACGTGCCGAGCCGGGACGAGATCGACGCCCCGGTCGAGGAGCAGCTGATCGTCGAGTACTACAGCCGGTAACGGTACCGGAAGAGTCTTTTTCTGGCAGGTGATGGTGATTTGACGATGTTGGACGTAGCACCGCCCCGTTTCAGGGTGGAAGAGGAGGAAGAACGGCGGGCGATCTTCGTCGCCGAGCCGCTGCCCCGTGGGCTCGGCCACACTCTGGGCAACTCGCTGCGGCGGGTGATGCTCAGCGGCCTGCCGGGGGCCGCGGTGACCAAGGTGCGCATCGAGGGCGTCTCGCACGAGTTCTCGACGATCCCCGGCGTCAGGGAGGATGTGGTCGACCTCATCCTCAACATCAAGGAGCTCAAGTTCAAGCTCGAGCGTGACGAGCCGGTGGAGCTGGAGGTCAACAAGAGCGGTCCCGCCGAAGTCACCGCCGGGGACATCGAGCTCAAGGCGGACGTCGAGGTGGTGGACCCCGAGACGCACATCGCCACCGTCTCCGAGGGCGGCAGGCTGGAGATGCGCCTGACGGTGGAGCGTGGGGTCGGCTACGTGCGGGCCGAGCAGAACAAGAGCGACGCGGACCCGATCGGGGTGATCGCGGTCGACTCTCTGTTCTCGCCGGTGCAGAAGGTAAACTACTCGGTGAGCGAGACGCGGGCTGGGGCACGCACCGACCTGGATTCGCTGAGGATCGAGGTGGAGACCGACGGCAGGATCTCCCCGCGCGAGGCCCTGCAGAGCGCGGCGCGCCAGCTCATCGACATGCTCGGGCTCTTCACCGACGGCTACGAGGGCTCGCGCGCCCCGGAGAACCGCTGGAGCGGCGGCCGTCAGGTGATAACGGACGAGCGCCCGATAGAGGAGCTGGAGCTCACCGTGCGCTCCTACAACTGCCTCAAGCGTGAGGGCGTGGACACCATCGGTCAGCTGGCGACGATGACCGAGGAGGAGCTGATGAACATCCGCAACCTCGGGATGAAGAGCGTCGAGGAGATCCGGTCCAAACTCGCGGAGTACGGTTATCAGCTGGAGAGCGAGAACTATGAGACACGCTAAGAGGGGACGCAAGCTGGGACGCGACGCCGCCCACCGCCGGGCGATGCTCGGCACGATGGCCGGGCAGCTCATAACCCACGGCAGGATCAGGACGACCGAGCCGAGGGCGAAGGAGCTGCGTGGGGTGGTGGACCGGCTCATCACAACGGCCAAGCGCGACGACCTGCACGCCCGCAGGCAGGCGGTGCGCGTCCTGAAGGACAAGAGGGTCGTGCGCAAGCTCTTCGAGGACGTGGCCCCGGAGCTCGACGATCGCAGCTCGGGCTACACCCGCATCCTCAAGCTGGGTCCGCGTCCGGGCGACGGCGCCGAGCAGGTCTACCTGGAGCTGGTGAACTACCGACCCACGGAGGGATAGACGCCGGAGGGGTTCTCCGCAGAGAGTCTTCCCGGTGGGGCCCGCCGCGGCGGGCCCCCGGTCGTCTCTTTCTCCGGGGTGTCGTGCCTCTACCCGGGGTCTTCGCGCGCGGCCGTCTCGGGGCTCGACTTTTCGGTATACGAGGGCGAGTACGTCGGGGTGGCCGGTCCGAACGGGGGCGGAAAATCCACGCTCGTCAAACTCCTGAACGGGCTGCTCGTGGCGTGTGAGGGCGAGGTGAGGGTGGCGGGCTTCGACCCCGCCGCCGAACCGCACGAGGTGCGCCGCAGGGTCTCTTTGGTCTTCCAGAACCCGGAGAGCAACCTCATCGCGCCCTCCGTCGAGGACGACGTGGCCTTCGGGCTCGAGAACCTGGGCGTGGAGCGGGGGGAGATGCGCCGGCGGGTCGTCGCAGCGCTCTCTTCCGTCGGCCTTGCGGGTTACGAGCGCCGCGAGCCGCACACGCTCTCCGGGGGCGAGAAGCAGCGCGTCGCGCTCGCGGGGGCGCTGGCGATGGAGACGGAGGTGCTCGCGCTCGACGAGCCGACCTCGATGCTGGACCCAGCCGGCAGGAGGGAGGTTCTGGAGGTGATCCGGGCGCTGAAACGCAGGCGCACCATAGTTCATGTCTCGCACGACCTCTCCGATCTTCTGGCAGCCGACCGCGTGCTGCTACTGCGCAGAGGTCGGCTGCTCGCCGACCTGCCTCCCTCGGGGCTGCTCGCCGACGGCCGGCTCCTCGAGGAGGCGGGCCTGGTTCTGCCGGTCGCCGCGAGGCTCGCCGCCGGGCTCGGCCTCGGGGTCTGCACCGGTCCGGAGGAGCTCGCGCGGGCCGTATTGAAGCGGCTGGGGGTGCAGACCCGATGAGGCTCGAGCTGGAGGATATCTGGTACTCCTATCCGGGAGGACGTGCGGTCCTTAAGGGGATCTCGCTCGCCGTCGCGGAGGGGGAGGTGCTCGGGATTATAGGCCCCACGGGCTCGGGGAAGAGCACGCTCGCCCGGCAGATGAACCTGCTGCTCGAGCCGGAGCGCGGACGGGTCCTCATAGACGGGGAGGACGCCGGGCGGATGGACCGCAGGGAAATCCGGCGCAGGATCGGGCTCTCCTTCCAGTTCCCCGAGGCTGCGCTCTTCGCCCCGACCGTGAGGGAGGACGTCGCCTTCGCCCCGAGGCAGCTCGGGCTGCCGGAAGAGGAGGTGACGGAGAGGACGGAGCGGGCGCTCGCGGCGCTGGACGCCTCCCACCTCGCGGAGCGTTCGATCTACGCGCTCTCCGGCGGCGAGAAGCGTAGGGTGGCCATAGCCGGTGTTCTGGCCATGGAACCCGAGGTGCTCGTGCTCGACGAACCGACGGCGGGCCTCGATCCCGCGAGCAGGCGGGCCCTGATCTCGTTGATCGGCGATCTCGCGGGGGAGGGTAGGTCGGTGGTTCTCATCTCGCACGACGTCGACGAGGTGGCGGAGGTGTCCGACCGTGTCTGCCTGCTCGATGATGGGGTGGTGCGCGCGTTCGGGACGCCTGCGGAGGTCTTCTACGCAAATCCGGATTTCGCCCCGGCGACCGTACGGACCGTGCTGCACCTGCTGGAGAGCTTCCCGCACCTCGGCCGACCGGTGCGTTTCGGCGAGACGCTCTCGGTCCTCAGGGATCTTCTGGAGGGGTAGCGTGGTACGGAGGGGCTTCGGCAGGTTCTACCCGGCGTCCTCCCCGCTGCATGCGCTCGACCCGCGTACGAAGCTGCTCGGGACGGTGCTGGTCGTGGCGGGGCTCTTCTTCGTCGGGAGCCTGGCGGGGCTCGCGCTCTTCGCCGCGGCGGTGGGCATCCTGTTCGTGGCGAGCCGGGTCCCGCCGCGGGCTTTCCTGGGGGCGCTCTGGCCGGTGTCTTACATCGTCCTCCTGACTTTCGTCTTTCAGGCCCTCTTCTACCATCGGGGAGCGATCGTGTTCTCCTCCGGCCCGGTCGAGGTTCACGCCGGGGGGATCCGGATGGGCTTCTTCCTCGCCTCCCGGATAGTGCTGCTCGTGCTGGCCGCCGGCCTTCTCACCGCGACCACCAGCCCTCTCGCGCTCGCCGACGGGCTCGAGATCCTCCTCTCGCCGCTGCGCCGGGTGCGCTTCCCGGTCCACGAGCTGACGATGATGGTAACGATAGCGCTGCGCTTCATCCCGACGCTGCAGGAGGAGGCGGAGAGGATACGCGAGGCCCAGGCCGCACGAGGGGCCGTCTTCGACGAGGGCGGCCTGCTCGGGCGCGCGAGGAGCTTCGTCCCTATCCTGGTGCCCCTCACGGTCGGGGCGTTCCGGCAGGCCGACGAGCTCGCCGAGGCGATGGAGAGCCGGGGCTACCGCGGCGGTGCGGGCCGCACCCGCTACCGCGAGCTGCATTTCGGCGGACAGGATGCGCTGGCGCTCACCTGCGCCGCGCTGCTCTTCCTCGCGGGGGTGGCGCTGTGAGGTTCGCCGGGCTCGTCGAATACGACGGGACGGACTTCTCCGGCTGGGCCCGCCAGCCGGGCCGGAGGACGGTCGAGGAGACGCTCTCCCGGGCGCTCTCCACCATTTTGCGCCAGCCGGTGAGGCTCACCGCCGCGGGGCGCACCGACGCCGGCGTACACGCACGGGGGCAGGTCGTCTCCTTCGACGCCGAGACCGGCCTCTCCCCATCCCTCATCGCCTACAAGACCAGCGCCGTACTGCCGGAGGACGTCGCCCTGCGCCGCTGCGTACGCGTCCCCGAGGGGTTCGACGCCCGGCGGGACGCCGTGAACCGCAGCTACGAGTACAGGATAGTGAACTCCCCGACCCGCTCGCCGCTTGAGCGCCGCTACGCCGTCCACGTGCCGGCTGTCCTCGACCGGGATTTGCTCGCGGAGGCCGCCTCGCTCGTTCGCGGCACCCACGACTTCAGGGCCTTCACCCCGGCGAAGACCTACCACGTCCGCTTCGAGCGGCTAATCAGCGAATCCCGTTGGGAGGAGAAGGGTGACGTCCTTGCCTACAGGATCACGGCCGACGCCTTCATGTACAACATGGTCCGCTCGCTGGTGGGCACGATGCTCGAGGTGGCGCGCGGCAGGAGGAGCCTGAGGGATTTCGGCCGCCTGCTCGAGGGTGCAGAGCGCTCCGAGGCCGGCCCGACGGCGCCGGCGAGGGGCCTCACCCTCGTCGGGGTGGAGTATGATGAGGACCCATGGGAGAGAAGCGATGATGGATGAGGCAGTGCTGGAGGCGTTGGACGCCTACGTGGAGTGCCTTTTCGCGCCGCAGGACGAAGCCCTCGAGTTCACGCTCTCCGCCTCGCGCCGCGCCGGGCTCCCGGACATACAGGTCTCCCCGGCCGAGGGACGGTTGCTGCAGCTGCTGGCTCTGATGGTCGGGGCGGGGCGCATCCTCGAGATAGGGACCCTCGGCGGCTACAGCGCCATCCATCTCGCCCGCGCCCTGCCCGACGTGGGGACCATGGTCTCTCTGGAGGCGAGCGCGCACCACGCGGAGGTGGCCCGCGCCAACATCGAGCACGCCGGGCTCTCCGAAAAAGTCGAGGTCCGCACCGGTGACGCCCGCAAGCTCCTCGCCCGTATGATCCAGGACGGCGAAGAGCCCTTCGACGTCGTCTTCATAGACGCAGACAAGAGAGGCTACCCGGAATACCTCGAGCTCTCCCTCACGCTCTCCCATCCCGGTACCCTCATCCTCGCCGACAACACCTTCCGGGGCGGCGCCGTGGTACAGCCCGCGGACGAAACCTCCCGCGTCCTGCACGAGTTCAACCTCTCGCTGGCGCGCGATCCCCGGCTCGACTCGATCCTGATACCCGTCGTCAGAGAGCGGGTGGATGGCCTCTCCATCGCCAGGGTGAAGAACATCTGAGCCCGTTTCCGGCTTAGAAAGGGCTTTTGCAGGACTTTCCCAAAATACCGTTGACACTGAAACGGCCCGGCAGCATAATGAGAGCGGCGCCGGTCGCCGGGCCCTTGGGGTCTGGCGCGAAGAGGGAATCCGGTGAGAATCCGGAGCTGCCCCGCAGCGGTGAGCGGGAACGAAAGCCGCAAGGGAGGCACTGACCCCTGATCTCCGGGGGCTGGGAAGCCGCGGCGAGTAGGTGGCCTGTGAGCCCGAAGACCTGCCGGCGCTGCCGCCTTTGGGGGCGGGTGGTGGTCTGGCCTTCGAGGGAGAGGTCGGCCGCGCGAGAGGGTTGATGTCGTGCCGGGGTGGAGGGCCGTCCCGGTTTCTCACATCTTCCTTGCGGCCGCCTCTTTTCACGAAGGCTGAGAGTGAGGAAGACGGACGAAGGGGGAGCGTTTTGATCACGGGGGAGATGCAGGTCAGGAAGCGGGATGGTCGGATCGTTGCTTTCGACGCGGGCAGGATAGCTCGAGCCGTCGAAGGAGCGTTCCGCGCGGAGCGGGGGCTCGGCAGGGACGACGCACTCGACGAAGAGCTGCGCGAGGAGGTCGAGCGCACGACGACGGCGGTGGTCTCGCGCCTGCCGCGGGACGGCGGGCCGGTCGAGGTGGAGACCATACAGGATCTCGTCGAGGAGCAGCTCATGCGCGACGGGAACTACCGGGTTGCCCGCCGCTACATCGTCTACCGCGAGGAGCGCAAGAAGGCGCGGATGCTGCGCGGCGAGGAGGGCGAGGCCCGGGGCGGTCCCTCCATCAGGGTACGCTACGCGGACGGCAGGGAGAGCGCGGTGGAGACCTGGCGCATCCGGCGCAGGATCGAGGAGGCCTGCCGGGACCTTCCGGACGTGGATCCGCAGCGGGTTTTGGACGAGACGCTCGCCTCGCTCTACGACGGGATAACGCCGGGGCAGCTGCAGCAGGCGATGGTGCTCGCCGCGCGCTCGTTCATAGAGGTCGAGCCCGCATACAGCACGGTCGCCGCCCGTCTTTTGCTCGGGATCATCTACCGGGAGGCGTGGGGCGGGATGCCGCGACCGGAGGAGTTCGAGGAGGTCTATCGTGCCCGCTTCGCGGAGTCTCTGCGGCGGGGTGTCGAGGCCGAGAGGCTCGATCCAAAGCTGCTCGACTTCGACCTGGAGAAGGTCTCCGCCGCGCTCGAGCCCGCCCGTGACGACAGCTTCACCTACCTGGGGCTTCAGACCATCTACGACCGGTACCTCATCCAGGCCGACGAGCAGCGCATAGAGTGCCCGCAGTACTTCTGGATGCGGGTCGCGATGGGGCTCGCGCTGCGCGAGGAGGAGCGCGAAGAGCGGGCCATAGAGTTCTACCAGATGCTCTCCACCTTCCGGGTCGTCTCCGCCACGCCCACCCTCTTCAACTCCGGGACTACGCACCCGCAGCTCTCCAGCTGCTACCTCACCACCGTCTCCGACGATCTCGAGGGCATCTTCAAGGCCATCTCCGACAACGCCAAGCTCAGCAAGTGGGCCGGCGGGCTCGGCAACGACTGGAGCCGCATCCGGGCTACGGGTTCTCTCATCAAGGGGACGGGCGGCAAGAGCCAGGGGGTCATCCCGTTCCTCAAGATCGTCAACGACACCGCCGTGGCGGTGAACCAGGGCGGCAAGCGCAAGGGTGCGGCCTGCGCCTACCTGGAGACCTGGCACCTCGACATAGAGGACTTTCTCGAGCTCAGGAAGAACACCGGGGACGAGCGGCGCCGCACCCACGATATGAACACCGCGGGCTGGGTGCCGGACCTCTTCATCAAGCGGGTCATCGAGGGTGGGGAGTGGACTCTCTTCTCCCCGAACGAGGTCCCGGATCTGCACGAGCTCTACGGCCGGGCGTTCGAGGAGCGCTACCTGGAGTACGAGCGGATGGCGGAGGAGGGGAAGCTCCGGCAGTACAAGAAGGTCGAGGCCACATCCCTGTGGAAGAAGATGCTCTCGATGCTCTTCGAGACCGGGCACCCCTGGATCACCTTCAAGGACCCCTCCAACATCCGCTCGCCGCAGGATCACGCCGGCGTGGTGCACAGCTCCAACCTCTGCACCGAGATACTGCTGAACACCTCCGACGAGGAGACCGCCGTCTGCAACCTGGCCTCGGTCAACCTGGCGGCCCACACCGACGCCTACGGTCTCGACGAGGAGAGGCTCGCCGAGACCGTGAGGGTCGCCGTGAGGATGCTGGACAACGTCATCGACATAAACTTCTACCCCACGCCCGAGGCGCGGCGGGCCAACCTCAGGCACCGTCCGGTGGGGCTGGGGATCATGGGCTTTCAGGACGCGCTCTTCGAGCAGCGCATCAGCTACGCGAGCGAAGAGGCCATCCGCTTCGCCGACTACTCGATGGAGTTCATCTCCTACCACGCCATCCTCGCCTCCACCGAGCTCGCTGCCGAGCGGGGCACCTACGAGAGCTACGAGGGCTCTAAGTGGAGCCGGGGGCTGCTGCCCATAGACACGATAGACCTGCTCGAGGAGGAGCGCGGGATGCCGGTCCTGATGGACCGGCAGAGGACGCTCGACTGGGAGCCGGTGAGAAAGGCCGTCGCCGAGCACGGGATGAGGAACAGCAACGTGATGGCCATAGCCCCGACCGCGACCATCTCGAACATCTCCGGCGTCTCGCAGTCCATCGAGCCCACCTACTCGAACCTCTACGTCAAGAGTAACCTCTCAGGGGACTTCACCATCGTCAACGAGCACCTGGTGCGTGATCTCAAGAAGCGCGGGCTCTGGGACGAGGAGATGCTCGAGGACCTCAAGTACTTCGACGGCTCGGTGCAGGAGATAGAGCGCATCCCCGAAGACCTCAAGAAACTCTACCTCACCGCCTTCGAGATAGACTCCGGCTGGCTCATAGACTGCGCGAGCCGCCGCCAGAAGTGGCTGGACATGGGGCAGTCGCTGAACCTCTACCTCGCCCGCCCGAGCGGCCGGGAGCTCTCCGAGATGTACCTCAACGCCTGGCGCAAAGGTCTCAAGACCACCTACTACCTGCGCAGCCGCGGGGCCACGGGCGTCGAGAAGGCGAGCATGGACATCAACAAGCGGGGCATCCAGCCGCGCTGGATGAAGAGCGTCTCGGCCTCCAGCCGGGTGAAGGTGGAGGAGGACGAGCCTGTCGTGAGGGGGGCGACCTGCTCCCCGGACGACGTCGAGTGCGAGGCCTGCCAGTAGGTAGAAGAGAGGAGGGAGATTCATGTCCCAGTGCTGTGGTGGAGGGGGCGAGAAGCCCTATGACCTCAGCAAGAGGATAAACGTCGAGGACAAGCGGCTTTTGAACTGCAAGGCCGTGGACGTCAACCAGCTGTGGCCGCTCAAGTACGAGTGGGCCTGGGAGCACTACCTCAACGGGTGTGCGAACAACTGGATGCCTTCCGAGGTGCCGATGCAGAAGGACATCTCGCTCTGGCACTCCCCCGACGGGCTCACCGACGCCGAGCGGCTCGTGATCATGCGCAACCTCGGGTTCTTCTCGACCGGAGAGTCGCTCGTCGGCAACAACATCGTGCTCGCCATCTTCGAGCACATCACCAACCCCGAGGCGCGCCAGTACCTCCTCAGGCAGGCCTACGAGGAGGCCGTCCACACCCACGCCTTCCACTACATCGTCGAGTCTCTGGGCCTCGACGGGCGCGAGGTCTTCAACATGTACCACGAGGTCGACTCGATCCGGGGCAAGGACGAGTTCGTCATGTCGCTCACCGAGGCGATCATGCGCCCGGGCTTCACCACCGAGACGGTCGAGGGGATCCAGGAGTTCATCAAGAACCTGGTCGGCTTCTACGTGATCATGGAGGGGATCTTCTTCTACTCCGGGTTCGTGATGATCCTCTCGTTCCACCGCCAGAACCGGATGACAGGCATCGGCGAGCAGTTCCAGTACATCCTGCGCGACGAGACGGTCCACCTCAACTTCGGGATAGACCTCATCAACACCATAAAGGAGGAGAACCCGGAGGCCTGGACCCCGGAGCTGCGGCGCGAGATCGTGGAGATGATCCGCAAGGCCGTCGAGTTCGAGATAGCCTACGCGAAGGCGTGCCTGCCGGAGGGCGTGCTCGGGCTCAACGCGGACCTGTTCCGCGAGTACGTCGGCTACATCGCCGATAGGCGTCTCAGGAGGATCGGGCTGCCCGCGCAGTACCGCTCGCGCAACCCCTTCCCCTGGATGAGCGAGACGATGGACCTCACCAAGGAGAAGAACTTCTTCGAGACGCGGGTCACCGAGTACCAGAGCGCGGGCTCGCTCATCTGGGACTGAGGCAACACGGGAGAGTCCCCGGGGGCCTTTGGCGGCTTCCCGGGGCCTTCTCGTGCCTGACCTTATTGTAGGTGTATGCTACTATTTGACGCGTCGTCAGGGTCAGTTGTAACCGTCGGAGATTCCGGAGGAACATGAAGAGTTACATGGCGCGACCCGGAACGGTCGAGCGGAAGTGGTACGTCATAGACGCCGAGGGCAAGCATCTTGGGCGTCTGGCCGCCGAGATAGCGATGCTCCTGCGGGGCAAGAGGAAACCACAGTACACCCCGCACGTGGACGTGGGGGACTTCGTGGTCGTCGTGAACGCCGAGAAGGTCGTGGTCAGCGGGCGCAAGGCCGAGCAGAAGCTCTACCGCTGGCACACGGGATACCCGGGCGGGCTCAAGAGCCGCACCTACGAGGAGATGCTGCAGAAGCGGCCGACCGAGATCATCCGCAAGGCGGTCTACGGGATGATGCCCAAGACCAGGCTCGCCCGCAGGCAGCTCGGGAAGTTGAAGATCTACGCCGGGCCTGAGCACCCGCACGCAGCTCAGAGCCCCGAGCCCTACGAGGTGAGGTGAGAGGTTTGGCAGAGGCACTCTACAGAGCCACGGGCAGGCGCAAGACCTCCGTCGCGCAGGTCAGGCTGTACGCCGGGGACGGCAGGATCACGGTGAATGGCAGGGACTACACGGAGTACTTCCCGCGCCTGACCTACCAGCGGACGGTGCGCTCCCCGCTGGAGATACTCGACGCCGCCGGGCGCTACGACGTGGTGGCGAAGGTCACGGGCGGTGGTCTCACCGGGCAGGCCGAGGCGCTGCGTCACGGCATAGCGCGGGCGCTGGCGGAGGAGTCCCAGCAGGCACGCGGAGACCTCAAGGAGGCGGGTTTCCTCACCCGCGACGCGCGGGCCGTCGAGCGCAAGAAGTACGGCCTCAAGAAGGCCCGCAAGCGCCCGCAGTTCTCCAAGCGTTAGTTACGCGGGAGATTTCCCACTGTCACCGTTGCCGGGCGCCGGGTGGATCGGGTTGGCTGGGTCGAGGATCAGGTTCGGTACGGACGGGGTGCGGGGGGAGGCGAACTCCACCCTGCGCCCGGAGCACGCGCTACGCCTCGGCCTCGCCGCCGCCCGGACGCTCGGCAGGCGGGTGTGCATCGGGCGCGACACCCGGCTCTCGGGCGGGATGCTCTCGTGTGCGCTGGCGGCCGGGCTCGCGAGCGGCGGGACGGAGGTGCTCGACCTCGGTGTCTTGCCGACGCCGGCGGTCGCGGCACTCGCTCCCGAGCTCGGGATGGATGCGGCGGGGGTGGTGAGCGCCTCGCACAACCCCTACCCGGACAACGGCATAAAGTTCTTCTCCGGCGAGGGGGTCAAGCTCTCCGGGGAGCAGGAGCGGGAGCTCGAACGCCTCGCGGCCGGGGAGTTCCCGGAGCGGCCCGTCGGCAGCGGGGTCGGCGGCGTGAGGGCGGTGGAGGATGCCGCCGGCATGTACGTCGAGGGGGTTCTCTCGCGGCTGTATCCGGATGCCGGAGGCCGTAGGATACTGCTCGACTGCGCCAACGGGGCGGCGTGCGAGACCGCTCCGCTGGCCTTCGAGAGGCTCGGAGCGCATTTCGGGCTGGTCGCGGCGGAGCCGGACGGCACGAACATAAACGACGGCTGCGGTTCGACCCACATAGGAGATCTCGACCCCTCCGGGTACGACGTGGCCTTCGCCTTCGACGGGGACGCCGACCGGGTGCTCGCGCTGGACGAGCGCGGAGGGGTGGTGGATGGGGACAGGATCATCGCCATCCTGGCCCGGGACCTCGCCGAGCGGGGCCAGATAGGCGGGGGGATCGTGGTGACCGTCATGAGCAACCTGGGGTTTTTCAAGGCGATGGAGCGGCTGGGGATACCCTGCGAGGTCGTACCGGTCGGGGACAGGTACGTGGCCGAGGCGATGCGGCGTACGGGTGCTGCGGTGGGCGGGGAGCAGTCCGGGCACGTGATCGTTTCGCGTTACACGAAGACCGGGGACGGGCTCGTGACCGCGCTGGCGCTGCTCGAGGTTATGGAGCGTTCCGGGATGCCGCTGTACGAGCTGGCGGGGGTGATGGAGGTCTACCCGCAAACCCTGATCAACGTGCCCGTCGGTGGAGCTGATGCGGGGGAGGTCTGCGGCTCGGAGGAGGTGAGGCGGGCGGTGGAGGAGGCCCGGCGCCGGCTCGGGGACGAGGGGCGTATTTTGCTCAGGCCGAGCGGGACGGAACCGGTGGTACGGGTCATGGTCGAGCACCTGGACGAGAGGGTGTGCACGGAGGTGTGTGAAGAAGTTGCAGAGGTGGTCGCGGGGGTGAGGTGTTGAGGTTCGTGGGATGCGCCCTGGCCTGGCGGCCGGGAGAGGCGGACAAAAAGGTCTCGGCGCTCTCGGTCCTCGACGAGCGGGGCAACATCATAGCCAACACCTTCTGCGGGACGGTCGAGGAGATCGCGGGCGCTGTCGAGGGCTACGATGCAGGACACGGTGAGATCATCGTCGGCGTCGATGCTCCGCTCGCGGTGCCGAACGAGCGGGGAACCCGGCGGGTGGAGCGGCTGCTCTCGCGGCTTTCGCTCCCGGCTTACTCTGCGAGCCGCAAGATCTTCGACGGCCGACCCCGCTCGGAGGAGCTGCTCGCGGCGCTGGAGAAGGTCGGTATCGAGTACACCGACTACCCGTTCAGGCGCGAGCGTGACCAGAGCGTCGTCGTCGAGGTCGACTCGGCTGCGACCCTCAAGGTGCTCTCGCTCGAGCGCAAGGGGATTTCTCAGAACGGCGACCTCTCCCGTCGGCTGGAGGAGATGAGGGAGCCGAGGTTGCGCAAGGGCAACAAGAAGGCCCGGGCGGAGGCGATAAAGGACGCGATAGACGTCCTGTGGAACACCCCGGGGCTGAGGTTGCGCACCGGGAACCTCTCGGCGGACCTGCACTCGCCCGAGAACGTGGACCTCTCGAAGCTTGAGGTGAACGAGGAGCTCTCCCACGCCGAGCTGGACCGGATCGTCGCCCTGATCGAGGCCACGCTCGCCGCCTACACGGTATACCGCCACTGGAAGGGTCGCGACGGTTCGCTCGTGCTCGGCAGCGGGGATGCGGGGGCGGTCCTCATCCCGGCGAGCGGGGCGCTGCGCGGGTGGATCTTCCGGGAGTGCAGGGCCGCCGGGATGCCCTGCGCCTGAGAGAGATGTCCCTCTGCGTGCGCATAATCCCCTGTCTGGACGTGGACGCCGGACGCGTCGTGAAGGGCACCCGCTTCGAGAACCTGCGCGACGCGGGAGACCCGGTCGAGCTCGCCGCCCTCTACGACCGCGAGGGGGCCGACGAGATCGTCTTCTACGACATCACCGCCTCCCATCAGCGGCGCTCTACGGCCGTGGAGCTGGCCCGGCGCGCCGCCGAGGAGGTCTTCGTCCCCTACACGATAGGCGGAGGGGTGAGGACCGTGGAGGACATGCGGGCGATGCTGCGGGCCGGGGCGGACAAGGTCTCGGTGAACAGCGCCGCCGTCAGGGACCCCGCCCTCATAAGCCGGGGCGCGGAGCGTTTCGGGAGCCAGTGTATCGTGCTGAGCGTGGACGTGAAACGCGGGGAGGGTGGCGCGGGTTGGGAGGTCTACCTGAACGGGGGCCGGGTGAACACCGGCAGGGACGCGCTGGAGTGGCTCGCCGAGGGCGAGCGGCGGGGCGCCGGGGAGTTCGTTTTGAACAGCATGGACTCCGACGGTACCGAGACCGGATACGACCTGGATCTCATCTCCGCGGTCGCCGGGAGGACGACCCTTCCGATCGTGGCCTCCGGGGGGGCGGGGCATCCGGATCACATGGTGGCGGCCGTCGAGGCGGGGGCGAGCGCGGTGCTGGCGGCGAGCATCTTCCACTTCGGATCGTGGAGCATACGGGATGTCAAGGAGTACCTGGCGAGAAAGGGGGTCCCGGTCCGTTTTGAGCGCGGCGGGGAACGTGAACTTCGGTGAGAGCGGGCTGGTCCCGGTCGTGGCGCAGGACGCGAACACGGGCGAGGTCCTCACGCTCGCCTACGCCAACAGGGAGGCTCTGGAGCGTACGCTCGAGAGCGGCGAGGCGCATTACTACTCCCGATCGCGGCGGGAGCTGTGGCGAAAGGGGGCGACGAGCGGCAACACCCAGAGGGTGGTCGAGGTGCGGGTGGACTGTGACGGAGACGCGCTCCTCTACAAGGTGGAGCCGCGGGGGCCGGCGTGCCACACGGGGCAGAAGAGCTGCTTCTTCAAGGCGCTCGCAGGGGAAGGGGTGGGGCTCGCGCTCGGCGGGAAGAAGGAGGAGGACGATTTCGGGGCGATGGTGCGCGAGCTCGCCGGGACGATAGCCCAGCGCCACCGCGAGATGCCCGAGGGGTCCTACACGGCGGAGCTCCTCCGGCAGGGCAGGGCCCGGGTCGCGCAGAAGGTGGGCGAGGAGGCGGTCGAAGTCGTGGTGGCCGCGCTTGCGGGTGAGAGGGTGGCCGAGGAGACGGCGGATCTCCTCTACCACCTGCTGGTCCTGCTCGAGGAGCAGCAGGTGGGTGTGGAGGACGTGACGCGCGTCCTGCGCGAGCGGCATGGCTAGCGGGGCTCTCACCCCCACGCTGAACGAGGCGCGCTCTCTCGCCGCGAGCTACGACGTGGTTCCTGTCTACGCCGAGTTCATCGGGGATCTCGAGACGCCGATCTCGGCGGTGATGAAGTTCGGCGGGGAGGAGAACCTCTTCTTGCTCGAGAGCGCGGAGGCGGCCGAGCGCTTCGGGCGCTACTCCTTCGTCGGCTTCGACCCCAAACGCACGCTCTCCTACCGCGGCGGCGTCTACACCGTGGTGGACGCCGACGGGGCGCGCGAGGTGGCCGCCGGGGACCCGTTCCGGGGGCTCGCCGGCATAGTGGGCAGAAAGAGCGTCGCCCCGCTGCCGAACCTGCCGGCTTTCGTCGGCGGGGCGGTGGGCTACTTCTCCTACGACGCGGTGCGCTACCTGGAACGGCTGCCGGACGCCCCGCCGGACGATCTGGGTATCCCGGAGGCTTACTTCCTGCTCACGGACACCCTCGTCGTCTTCGACCACCTGCGCCACCGGGTGCTCGTGGTCTCGCTTCTGGACGCCTCCGGGCTCTCGGACGTGGGCGGGGAGGGTTTCGTCGCGGCCTACCGCCGGGCGGCGGACGACATCCGGAGGGTTTCGGAGCGCCTGGCGGCCCCTCTCCGGTCGCGAAACCTGCCGTCCGGAGAGGGCAGCCTCGAGATCACCTCGAACATGGACCGGAGAGAGTACGAGGAGGCGGTGGCACGGGCGATAGAGTACATCCGGGCGGGTGACGCCTTCCAGGTGGTGCCCTCCCAGCGCTTCGAGGCCGGGGTGGGGGAGCTGGACCCGCTGCTCCTGTACCGTGGTCTGCGTACGGTCAACCCTTCCCCGTACATGACCTACCTGAAGATGGGAGACTTCGCGCTCGTCGGTGCTTCCCCCGAACCGCTGGTGCGGGTGGAGGGGAGAAGGGCGATGACCCGGCCCGTGGCGGGGACCAGGAGGCGCGGGGCTTCGCCGGAGGAGGACGTGGCCCTCGAGAAGGAGCTCCTCGCCGACGAGAAGGAGCGGGCGGAGCACGTGATGCTGGTCGATTTGGGGCGCAACGACCTGGGGCGGGTGTGCGAGGTCGGATCGGTCGAGGTCTCGGCCTTCATGCAGATAGAGCGCTACTCGCACGTGATGCACATAGTCTCCACGGTGGAGGGCGACCTGCGGGAAGACCTCACGGCGCTGGACGCCCTGGCGTCGGCCTTCCCGGCTGGAACGGTCTCCGGGGCGCCGAAGATCAGGGCGATGGAGATCATCGACGAACTGGAGCCCACCCGCCGCGGACCCTACGCCGGCGCGACGGGCTACTACGGGGTGGACGGGAGGCTCGACACCTGCATAACCCTGCGCACGGCGCTGGTGAAGGGGGGGAGGGTCTACTTCCAGGCCGGCGGCGGGGTGGTGGCGGACTCGGTTCCTGCTCTGGAGTACGAGGAGAGCCGCAACAAGGCCCGCGCGATCGTCCGGGCGCTGGAGGTGGCTCGGAGCCGCCCAATGTGGCTCTAGAGCTTCTCCGAGGCGAGGTCGCGCAGCCCGCGGGCTATCCGCTCCGAACTGAAACCTAGCACGTGCCGCTGGTAGTGGTAGAGATCCACCGCGAGCGGGGCGAGCAGGGCGTGCGCCAGATACTCGAGGTCGAGCCCCCGTCTGATCGCACCCTCCCGCTCGGCTTCTCGCAACAGCACCAGCACGGTCCAGCGCTGCCAGTCGTAGGCCGGGTGCGAGAACCGCTCGACCCTGTCCGAGCCGCAGAGCGGCTCCTGGCCCCCGTAGAGCAGCTCCAGGTTCTCCTCGGTGAAGAGGACCATCTCCTCCAGAAACCGATCCAGCTTCTCCAGCGCACCGATCCCGCTCTCCGAGACGAGCTTCATCGTCCGCCGCTGGAAGACGCGGGTGGGCTCGTCGAGGAGCGCCTCGCACAGAAGCCCCTTGTTCGGAAAACGCCGGTAGAGCGTCCCCTTCCCGACCCCGGCGGCCCGGGCGATCTCGGACATCGTCACCCCCGTCACCCCGCGCTCGGAGAACAGAGCGCGCGCCGCATCGAGGATCCTCTCCCGGTTGCGCACCGCGTCTTTGCGCATCCCCTCTTCGCCTCTCGACCACGAACCCCGCATGTGAGCCCGTACACCTTTCGTCCTTGACAGCATGAGTCTACCGCGTTAACTTCACGGCATAAACGGACTGTAGTCCATATATTGGAAGGAGTCTGGATGGCGGTCAGGGTAGCGGTGATCTACTACAGTGCGACGGGCAACGTCTACCGGCTGGCGCGGGCTGTCGAGGAGGGTGCCCGGGAGGCCGGGGCGGAGGTGCGTCTGCGCAAGGTACGGGAGCTGGCGCCGCAGGAGGCGATAAAGAGCAACCAGGGCTGGTACGAGCATTCGCTCGAGACGCAGGACGTACCGGAGGCGAGCCTGGAGGATCTGGAGTGGGCGGACGCGTTCGTCTTCGGGACGCCGACGCGGTTCGGGAACGTCTCGGCGCAGCTCAAGCAGTTCCTCGACACGACGGGTCCGCTGTGGGCGGAGGGGAAGCTCGCGGACAAGGTGGCGAGCGCGTTCACGAGCGCGCAGAACGCCCACGGCGGGCAGGAGACGACCATCGCGACGCTCTACAACGTGTTCGCGCACTGGGGTGCGGTGATCGTACCGCCCGGGTACACCGCTCAGGAGGTCTTCGAGGCGGGGGGCAACCCCTACGGGGCGAGCAGCACCGGGCGCGAGGAGGGGCCGACCGGGGAGGAGCTCGCCGCGGCCCGCTACCAGGGACGCCGGGTGGTCGAGAAGGCTGCGGCCCTGGTAAGGAGCCGGGTGTAGAATCCCCTGGTGTGAGAGCGGGGACGCACACCTTCCTTCCCACGCGCCGGGTGCATTTCGGCGCGGGCAGCGTCGCGAGGCTCGAGGAGGAGGCGCGGCCGTACGGCCGCGCCTTCGTCGTCACCGGCCGGACGCTCGACGAAAAGACGGACCTGGTGAGGAGGGTGGAGGGGCTTCTGGGGGAGCGTCACGCCGGGACCTTCGCCGGGATGGGCGAGCACACGCCGGGGAGCGCCGTGGAGCGGGCGGCGGAGCGGGCGCGGGAGGCCGACCTCCTAGTCGCCTTCGGCGGGGGGAGCGTCGTAGACGGGACGAAGGCGGTGGCTGCGAGAGTCGGTTACCCGCAGCAGGTCGCCGTCCCGACGACCCTCTCGGGGGCCGAGTGGGCGCACCTCGTCGGGGTGACCGACGAGGCCGCCGGGCGCAAGGCGGGGTTTGCGGACGAACGGGCGGTGCCGCCGGTGGTCATACTCGACCCCGAGCTCACGCTCGCCACGCCCGAGAGGCTCTGGCTCTCGACCGGCATCCGGGCGCTCGACCACGCGGTGGAGGGAATCCTCTACGGGGGGGAGCACCCGGTGACCGACGTGACCGGGGTTGAGGGTGCGCGGCGTCTGGTGCGGCTTCTTCCGCGCTCGAAGCGCGAGCCCGGGGACGTGGAGGTGCGGGGTGAGCTTCAGGTCGCATCCTGGCTCGCGTACTTCGCCCCGCTGAACACCCCGATGGGGATCTCACACGTGCTCGGGCGCAGGTTGGGGGCGAGCTACGGTATACCGCACGGCATCACCTCGTGCATCACGCTCGCCCCGAGTCTGGAGGTCATGCGGGAGGGCTTCGCCTCACAAAGGTGGGAGCTTCTCTCCGGGGCGCTCGGCGGGGACCCGCCGGAGAGGGTGGCGGCGCTGGTCCGGGAGCTCGGTCTCCCGCACAGGCTGCGGGACTTCGGCGTGCCCGAAGAAGACCTGGAGAAGGTGGCTTCGGAGTTCGGGGAGCGCGCCGCCCGGGCGCTCGAGATACTGCGCCGGGCCTACTGATCCGCGACCCTGAGTACGATCTTGCCGCGGGTGTGGCCGGACTCCACCCGCTCGTGGGCCTCGGCCGCACTCGCGAGCGGCAGGACGTCCGCGACCTCGACGTGCAGCCTGCCGGCGTCGATCATCTCCGCTAACCTCTCCAGCCTGGGGCGGTCGGAGGTCGCGCTGAAGGCGTGGTAGGAGATCCCACGCCCCACCTCCTCGCCGAAGGCGACTATCGAGACGACGCGCCCGCCGTCGCGCACCGCGCCGAAGCTCCTTCTGAAGGTCTCGCCGCCGACGCAGTCGAAGACGGCGTCAACACCGTCCGGAGCGGCTTCCCTCACCGCCGAGACCCAGTCGCCGTGGTAGTCGATGGCCGCCTCTGCGCCGAGATCGCGCAGGTAGTCGTGGTTGCGGGGGCTCGCGGTCCCTATGACCCGCGCCCCGATCACGCCGGAAGCCAGCTGGACGGCGAAGGTGCCCACACCGCCCGTGGCCCCGGTGATGAGGATGGTCTCGCCGCGGCGGAGCCCTATCTCGTCGAAGAGAGCCTGATGCGCCGTGCAGCCCGCGATCGGGACCGCCGCGGCCTCCTCGAAGGAGAGCGAGGCCGGTTTGTGGGCCACGACCCCGGCCGGGGCGGTGACGTACTCCGCGTAGCAGCCGCCCGAAGCGAGGTAGACCTCATCCCCCTCGGCGAACCCTCCGGCCTGCGGACCGGCCGCCTCGACCACGCCCGCGCCCTCGAGCCCGAGGACGTGGGGGAAGCTCCTTCGCCCGAAGAGCCCCTCGCGCTCCTTGACGTCCCAGGGGCCGACCCCGGCGGCCCGGACGCGTACGAGCACGCCCTCGGGGGAGACTTCCGGTTTCGGGAGCTCTACGAGCCGCATGCGCTCCCGGCCGCCGAAACCGTCTATCGCCACCGCTCGCATCACGGTCAGTCGGACTTCCCGATGACGGTGATGTCCTCCTCCGTGCGGGTGAAGGTCCTGCCTTCGAGGCGGGAGTTGTACCCGTCCCACATCCAGAACTCTGGGACGATCTCCGAGATGAGCTCCCCATCGTCGAACATCCGGACCATCGAGCTCTCCGAGACGACTATCGCGACCGCCCCGGTCTGCCGGGTCACCGAGGCCGCGGCCATGTGCCGGCTGCCCAGCCCCAGCGGCAGCTCGACCCCCTCGGAGGTCGTGTCGATGTAGCGGGTGGCCGAGACGACGACGCCATCGTCCGAAACGACGAAAGCCCCATCGAGCTGGGCTAGCTCCTTTACCGTCTCACGCATGTTGGCGTCCTCTATGTGCTTGCGCTCCTCCGGATGCCCCTCCAGGGGGTCGAGGATCAGGGTCTTCGAGCGCCTGAGCACCTCCTCGGAGTCCCCGACCACGAAGAGCGTACCTATCTTGCGTCCCTCGCGTCCCTCGCGCGCTATCTCGACCGCCAGGGCTATGGTCTGCTCCAGGACCCTGGTGTTGACCCCCCGCTTCTGGGAGCAGATCTCCTTGAAGAGCGTCCTCTTGCCTTTGGCCAAGTATCAAACCTCCATCTTCTCGAGAAGAGAACCGCCGGCTTCTCCGGGTGCCACGTGCTGACCCCTGCTTTCCCACCCCGGGGAATATACGAAGAAACATCCCCCCGGTAGCGAGCCTCCCGTATGGATTTATATAAGCATTGTATCATGAGCCGGCCTCTCTTCCCGCATCCGCGGTCTCCCTCAGCCTCTGGAGAGGGCGGGGAGGAGTCCTTCCAGACTCGTGCGCTGAGGTTCGAGCCACGGTGGCAGCTGGAGCCTCTCTCCGAGGTGGTCGGGGTCCTCGTCTACGGTGAAGCCGGGAGGGTCGGTTGCGATCTCGAAGAGGACGCCGCCGGGCTCGCGGAAGTAGACCGAGCGGAAGTACTTGCGGTCCATCACCGGTGTTACGTGGTACCCGAGGGAGGACAGTTCCTCCCTCAGCGCGAGCTGGCTCTCTTCGTCCGGGACCCGGAAGGCCACGTGGTGGACGGTGCCCACCCCCGTGCTGCCGCCCGGGAACCCCGCGGCCTCCGAGACGTCCACGAGCGAGCCCGGCTTCCCGTCACCGGCCGCGAACCGAACCCGGCCCTCCGTCTCGCCGACCTTCCGGAAACCGAGGTGTTCGGTGAGAAGCTCCGCGGTCTTCTCGGCACCTTCGACGGCGAGCGTGACGTGGTGCAGCCCGCGCACCGCGCTCTCCGGTGGGACGGGACCGCCGAAGTATCCCTGCCGGGTCTCCTTCCTGCCTGCGACGAGCTCCAGACGTAACCCGTCAGGATCCTGGAAGCCGAGAACCGTGTCCCCGAACCGCTCACGCGGCTTTTCGAAGCGGACTCCATTTTCTATGAGCCTCTGTGTCCAGTATCCGAGCGAGCCCGCGGGTACGGAGACGGCGGTCGTGATCACCTGCCCCGACCCCTTGCGTCCCTTCGGGGCGCCCGGCCAGGGGAAGAAGGTGATGATCGTGCCGGGGCTGCCGGTCCCGTCGCCGTAGTAGAGGTGGTAGGTCGTGGGGTCGTCGAAGTTCACCGTCTTCTTCACCAGACGCATCCCCAGGACCTCCGAGTAGAACAGCACGTTCTCACGCGGCGGACCGGCTATCGCGGTGAGGTGGTGTATCCCGTGGGTTACGGTCTTCGTCTCGCCCATCGCACCGCCTTCAGCCCATGTGGGTGGTGTGCTCGGGACGGACGTAGATTATCACCCGCTCCTCTCCCGGCCGCCGGTCGGGGTATTCGTCCACCCGAGATACTTCTTGGCCATCGCGTTTATGAAGTCGAAGTTCGGATCGTCCTCGATGCGCTCCACCACACCGCGTACCTCGAGGTAGCGGTAAGGGTTCTCGGGATCGACGATCGAGAGGGCTACCCTCGGGTCGCGCCTGAGGTTGCGGTACTTCTGGCGCGTCTTGGTCTGGCTGAACTTTATGTACTCGCCGTCCCAGTCGAACCACACCGGGTTGCTCTGCGGCTCGCCTTTGGGACCCACGGTCGCCACGTGGGCCAGCGCCTTGCTCCTGAGCAGATCCTCGAACTTATGCGGGATGACGGAGGAAGTCTTCTCGCTCAACTACTCTCCCTCCTCCTGTATCTCTCTCTCGCTCTCCTGAACGGCTTTCGCGACGATAGCGAGCGCGACCACGAGACCGACCGGCCCCACCCAGCCGGGCAGCCGGATGCCGAAGAGCCGGTCCAGAGAGTACCTGTCGGGTCCGGAGAGCATGAGCGCAAGCGCGATCGCCATGTTGGTGAGCGGAAGCTCCGCACCGCCCTCCGTCGCCCAGATCGGCTTGTTCCAGTGCACCTTGCGCGCCGCCATCGCCATCGCCCCGATGATCCCGAGCGGCCCCACCGGGTGGAAGAGCCCGAGCGCGGTGAGCACCCCGCCACCGAACTCCGAGGCACCGCCCACGAACGCCCAGCGCTCGGCGGGTTTGAGGTTGAGCGTCTCCATCATACCCCTGGTTCCCTCGGGGCCGGGGCCCCCGAACCAACCGAAGAGCTTCTGCCCCCCGTGACCGGCGAGGAGTGTCCCCGCAGTACCCCTCAGCACAAGCTGCGAAAGATCTTTCACTACCGACCTCCCTTTCCTCTCTGGATCGTCTCTGGATCGCTACACACAGACTGCCCGACAGCCGCTACTCGTTAACGCCCGTCACCCCCTCCAGGTTGCCCCGTACCCTCTCCAGAAGGCCTCGCAGAAGAGCCCTCTCTTCGCTGCTCAGACCGTCGAGCGCCTCCTGCTCGACCTGCTCCCAGCAGCGGAAGACGCGTTCCACCGCACTCCGTCCTCGCCCGGACAGATACACCCGGAAGCTGCGCGCATCCTCGGGGTCCCTCCGCCTCTCGACGAACCCGCAGCGCTCCAGACGCTGGACCATCCGGGTCGCCGTCGGCGGTTCCACCCCAAGCCTCCCGGCCAGCTCGCATACCCGCAGACCGTCCTCCCGCCACAGCTCCGCCAGTACCAGCTCCTGACCCGGGTGCAGTCCCAGCGCCGCCAGCTCACGCCCGACCCTGCCCCGGTGAGCCCTGCTCACCCGGGCCAGCAGATGCCCGGTGGTCTCCCTGATCTCTTCTCCGCTTCCGCGGTTCACTCTCAGACTCCCGCCAGACCAATTAGTTAGCCGGCTAAACATCTAACACGGGAGGGATGTTTGTCAAGAAGATCAGCGTTTTTGGGGGCTGTCCGCCTCATCCCGGGCGTGGCGTGAAGTGTGCGAGCGCCAGCAGTCGTCCGAGGAGGGTTCGGGCGAACGGCCGGTAGCGGGTGTTCTGGAACGCGGCGAGGCGCCAGCCTTTCTCTCCTTCTCTGACGGCGACCATCGTCTGGACGGAGAGCCGCCGGCTCGAGGGGTGATTCTGGTGTGCCCGGAGGATGGCTCCCCTGCTGTGGATGAGAGCCACGTCGGGTGAGAGGAAGCGCAGCGAGGAGGACTCGGTGACGAGGCGGGAGCCTTTCATGAACCGATCGAAGAGCGGCCGGTGGGCCTCGGCGATCTCCTGGCGTCCTTTGAGATGCGTCCCGTCGAAGACGACGTAGTCGGCGTCTTCGGTGAACAGGGAGGCGTAAGCGTCGGCATCACCCCGGTCCCAGGCCTCACCTAACTCCTGTATGAGGCCCTGGATGGCGGCTTCGTCATTCGGGTGTGGTGTTTTCTTCTGCATCTTCGTTTCTCCTGCATCGTTGAGCACGCTGTATTTCTTTGGTGTCCGTGATCTGAGCGGGCTGCGCGCCGTCCTGGCGTGCCACCCGGTGGAACTATCCGGTGGTTGTGTCTTCGGTCATGAACACCTGATGATCTTTGCGCCGGTTGTCCACGGCGAGGCAGCCCAGGGCGGCGAGCAGGACGACGGCTATCGGGAGCACCATCGTCGGGTGCATCGCGTCCACGAAGCCGTGGGTGAAGACGCTGTGGGCGGCGCTCTCTATGCGGTGAGCGAGCTGCGGGGGTACGCTCCGCGGTAGGTGCGTCCCGCCTCCCGTCTGGCCGGCTCCCACCTCGAAGCCTCTCTTCGCGGCGTGACCGAAACCCGCCACGAAGCGGTCGCGGACCTGCGGCGGGAGCTGCGAGGAGCGGCTTGTGGCCTGGTCGTGGAGGGCTGAGGCGAGGCGGTTCTGAAGGAGGGCGCCGACGGCTGCGCCGGCGATGACGCCGCCGAGCTCCTGGGTGGTGTTGAGCACCCCGGATGCCGCACCTGCGAGCTCGGGCCTGAGGTTCCGGGTAGCGATGCTGTAGACCGGGCCCCAGACGCAGGCGAGCCCTGCGCCGCTCGCGATCAGGCCGGGCAGGAAGATCCAGCGGGGGGAGCCTGCGTGGGCGACCCAGTCTATGTAGCCCACTCCGGAGGCGAAGACCGGGAGGCCGAAGAGGAGGACGTACTTGCCGCCCATCCTGTCTGCGAGGATGCCAGCGAAGGGGGAGACGAGCATCATCGCGAGAGGTTGCGGCGCTATGGTGAGCCCGGCCGCGAGCGCGCTGTAGCCCAGGACCGACTGCAGGTAGATCGTCAGGGGGAGGTAGACGCCGAGCATCGCGAAGCCTATCGCCGCCAGGACGAGCGTCATCAGGGTGAAGTTGCGGTCCCTGAAGACGGCGAAGGGTACGAGCGGCTCGCTGTTCTGGTGGAAGCGCTGGTGGATGAGGAAGATGGCGAGGAGAGACGCGCCCGCGCAGATGATCTCGGGTATGGTTATGAAAGAGTAGACCTTCCCCCAGTCGTGGCGCTCGCCTTCGATGAGGCCGAAGACGACGCCGAGGAGTCCGGCGGTGGCTAGGAGGACTCCGGTGAGGTCGAGCCGGTGGCGGCGTCCGGGCCGGAGGTCGGGGACGAGGGCGAAGGCGAGGGCGATGACGGCGAGGCCCACGGGCACATTGACGTAGAAGATCCAACGCCACCCCAGATGGGTGACGATGAAGCCGCCCAAGGTCGGCCCGGCGAGTACTGCGAGCCCACTCACTATGCCGTTTAGAGCGAAGACGGCCCCGCGCTGTCCGGGCGGGAAGAGGCTGGTCATGAGGGGGAGACCCTGCGGGGCCAGGAGCGCGGCCCCGAGCCCCTGCAGCGCGCGGGCGGCGATGAGCTGGGCCGGGTCCCGGGCGAGGCCGCTTGCGACCGAGGCCGCGGTGAAGAGGGCGATGCCCGCGATGAACAGGTTGCGCGGCCCGAGGATATCGCCGAGCCTTCCGGCGGTGATGAGCAGCACCGCGTAGAGCAGGCTGTAGGCGTTGAGGACCCACAGAACCTCATCGAGCGAGGCCCCGATGCCGTCTATGATCCTCGGTATGGCGATGTTGACGATGGTCAGGTCGAGCAACGTCATGAAGAGGCCCAGAACGAGCACCGCCATCACCGCCCAGCGGTTGCCCCGCACCCGGCCTTTCTGGTCAGACATCTCTCTGCTGGCTCCTTCCTGATGAATGGAGTTCATCTGCTACCCTGCGGAGCCTGCGACCTGCTATGCTTGAGGGTACGCACGACCCCGACGGTCCGCTCCGCAGGGCTGTTACGGGGAACGTCCGGCCCCGGCGGGTGTGGCCGCACCCGCCGGGGCCTCTCTGTCTACTCAAACCATCTTTCCTCCCTCGATCCTGAATACCGGGCACCGCGGCGCCAGGCCCGCGAACTCCTCCGGAGACCCGGAGATGCCGTACAGGCGCCGGAAGAACGTTACGCCGCCCGGCACCTTCTCCGGGAACTCCCTGAGGATGGGGACGCGCTCCTCGACGGGCAGCTCGACCAGCCTCACGCGCTCCTCGCGGCGCCCGCGGGAGAGGATCGCCCACCCCGCCCTTCGGGCATTCTCCACCCAATCCGCCTCCCCGGTGCCGGCGACCACGTAGCGCCGGCCGTCCACCACCAGCAGGGAGACCGGCGTCGTGCGCATCCTGCCGCTCCTGCGGCCCGGGACCGAGATCAGACACATCGGCCCAACCACCAATCCCAGCCGCTGCAGAAAAGCGACCACCGGGTTGACCAGGCTCAACCAGCCGGGCAACCCCAGCTCCTCCAGACGCCTCCTCTTCCCGCTGCCCGCCATCAGCCTCCTTCCGTCACCGTGCTACACTGCAATAAGTTTAGTTGCTAATGGGAAATTAAAAAAATATTTTAGATGGTAAACTAATAGCAGCATAAACGGAGGTGAGGAAGTTGTCAAGTGGGTCACCGAAAAAACGCGAGGAGTTGCTGGTGGAGCTGGAGAGGGAGGTCCGCCAGACGAACGTGCTCGGGGAGTTCTTCTTCCGGGCCATAGCGGACAGGGTCGGGTTGAACGCGATAGATCTGCAGGTCGTGAACATACTGGACATCACCGGGCCGGTGACGGCGGGTGAGCTCGCGGAGATGACGGGGGTGACGACCGGGGCGATCACGGGTCTTATCAACCGGCTGGAGAGGGTTGGGCTGGTGCGGCGGGAGAGGGACCCGGGCGACCGCCGGCGGGTGATCGTCCGGCTGGTTCCGAACGAGGAGTTCATGCGTAAGGCCGGTCCGATCTTCGACTCCATCGGGAGGTCCTGGGCCGGGCTGGTCTCCGACTACGACGACGAGCAGCTGGCCTTCCTGGTGGACTTCCTGAGGCGGAGCAACGCGATGACCAGGGCTGAGATCTACAAGCTGCGAGGGGGGGAGGGAGGGGAGTTCGTATCACCGCTCGGTGGGGTGGAGCGCGGGAAGCTGGTGTTCGCGGCCGGGGCGTCGCGGGTGATCATCAGCGCCGACCCGGACCTGGAGGAACTTTACCGGGCGCACTTCGAGGGGCCCTCTCCCGAGGTGAGGGAGAAGGGCGGCACCGTCACCATCCGCTATCCGCGGCGCTTCAGGCCGATGGAGTGGCGCAGGAGGTCCGGGAGGGTCACGCTGAACGCCGGAATACCGTGGGAGATCGAGGTTCGGGGAGGGGCTTCGGAGCTCGTGGCGGACCTCGCGGTTCTCAAGCTCTCCTCGCTCGAGATCAAAGGCGGAGCCAGCAAGGTAGAGGTCTCTCTACCCGAACTGGAGGGCACGGTGCCGGTGCGCATCTCCGGCGGGGCGAGCGGCATAACGTTGAGCCGCCCGCAGGGGGCGGCCGCGCGGCTGGTCGTGAAGGGAGGGGTCAGCGGGCTGAATTTCGACGACCAGCACCTCGGCGCGGTGGGAGGGACGCTAAGGCTGCAGAGTAAGGGTTACGAGAGCTCGGAAGACCGCTACGAGATCGTGCTCTCCGGCGGGGCGAGCAGGCTGGACGTTGTCATCCGCTAGGGGATCACCCTGACTCCGGAGTCTTCCGTGACCTCCCCGATGATGTTCGCGAGCTCCCCGCGGGCCTTCAGCGCCTGCACCAGCTCTCCGGCTCTCTCCGCCGGGACCGAGAGCAGGAGGCCTCCGCTCGTCTGCGGGTCGTAGAGCGGCAGGAGGTCTTCCTCCGATACACCGTCCGGGTGCACCTTCTCCTGCAGATAGGTGCGGTTGTTGTTCAGGCCGCCGGGGTAACAGCCCTCTGCGGCGAGCGAAGAGGCGCGATCGAGCAACGGGACGCTACGCCGGTGCACGATCGCTCCTGTCCCGCTCGCCTCCATCATCTCCAGGAGGTGTCCGAGCAGCCCGTAGCCGGTGACGTCCGTGGCGGCGGAGACGCCGACCTCGCGGGCCGCGTCGCGGGCGCCGCGGTTGAGGCGGGTGGCCCACCGCACGGTCTCCTCGAGGTGCTTCTCCGGGAGCAGGTCGCGTTTGAGGGCGGTGGTCAGGATGCCGGTGCCCAGAGGTTTGGTAAGTACGAGAGCGTCGCCGGGGCGTGCCCCGGTGTTCCTGGTGACCCGATCCTCTTCCACCCAGCCGGTGACAGAGAGGCCGTACTTCGGTTCGTCGTCCTGTACCGAGTGCCCGCCGCAGAGCCTGGCTCCGGCCTCCTCTATCTTCGAGAGCCCACCGGCGAGGATCTCCCGCAGTATGCCGAGGTCGAGCGAGCAGGGGAAGGCGACCAGGTTCATCGCGGTAAGGGGCTCGCCGCCCATCGCGTAGACATCCGAGAGGGCGTTGGCCGCGGCGATCTGGCCGAATCGGTACGGATCGTCCACGATCGGGGTGAAGAAGTCTGCCGTCTGCAGCAAGAGACCACCCCCGAACGGGATGTAGCCTGCATCGTCGCGGCTCTCTATCCCGCTCACGAGTCCGCCGGCGTCGCCGGGAACGAGTCCCGAGAGTGCCTGCTCCAGGTCCCCCGGAGCGAACTTCGACGCTCAACCGGCCTTGGTGGAGTACCTGGTGAGCCTTATCCTCGTTCGCTCGTCCATCTCGCGGAGAGTATAACTCCCCGGCAGGAGGCTCCGCCGCCGGCGTTGACCGGCACCGATCGGTGGGTTAAGCTCGAAGCGATGCCGGTCTCATGCGCCCGGCCGTCTCTGTCGCCGACGGCTGCCGCGCTGAGCGGGGTAGTGGAGGAGAACCATGGTGAAGCAAGCCGAGAGAACGGAGCCCAAGCCGCTCGTGCGCCGGCTGCTCCTCGCGCTTTCCAAAAACCCCGTGATACCCGCGGTGCGCGCCCCGGACGAAACGCTGGAGGAACTGCTCGCCGGGGACCACCCGGCCATCTTCGTCCTCGGCGGGGATGTCTTCAAGATCGTCGAGCTCTGTCGTCGCGCCCGGCGTCGGCCCCCGGTCTGCATAAACGTGGACATGGTAGGCGGGATAGCCTCCGATGCCAGCGGGCTCGGGTTCCTCTCCGGCAGGGTGGATGGGATCATCTCAACCCACCGCCACGTCATAGAGATCGCCAGGCAGACCAACCTCATCACCATCCAGCGCCTCTTCGCCATAGACTCCAGCGCGGTCCGGAGGGGGATGAAGCTCATCCGCCAGGCCGACCCGGACGGCGTGGAGATACTGCCCGGCGTCGTATACCCGGAGATCGCCGCCGAGTACGCCGGTACCCTCAAGCCGCTCACCCTGGCCGGCGGGCTCGTCCGGGACCGGGGGACCGTGCGCGCTATCGTGGACGCCGGCGCAGCCGGCGTCTCGACCAGCACCAGGGCGCTCTGGCGCTCCCTTGACGTGGAGCCCGCGAACCTGTAAAGTGAATGCGCATAAATAGTAATCTGCGTTGCGCAGGGCGCAGAGAGAAGAGAGAGCCCCGCGCAGAGCTGCGATAGGTTTGCCGTGCGGCTGCCGCGTCGCGGCTTTGCGCGGGGCTCTCTAGCTTTAGGTGGAGAACCGCGGGGCGGTATGCTGGGTACGAGGAAAGAGGAGGTGGGGAAGGCGGATTAGGGGTGATCTTTAGACGTGTGACGGAGGCCTTTTGGTCTGGCAGCAGCGGGGAGGGAGAGGAGGAAGTGTATGCCGGGAGAATACGTACTGGCGGTCGATCAGGGGACCACTAGCTCCAGGGCGATAGTCTTCAACCACGACAGCGCCACGGTCGGTGAGGCGCAGAGGGAATTCACCCAGCACTACCCGCGTCCCGGGTGGGTCGAGCACGACGCGAACGAGATCTGGGAGGTCACGCTCGGGGTCATAAGGGACGCGCTCGAAGATGCCGGGGTCTCGGCCGGCTCGCTCGCGGGGATAGGGATAACCAACCAGCGCGAGACGGTGGTGATGTGGGATCGCAGGACAGGGGAGCCGGTGCACCGGGCCATCGTCTGGCAGGACCGGAGGGGCGCGGGGATCTGCGACGATCTCGTCGCGCGCGGCTACGAGAAGCTGGTACGGGACAAAGCCGGGCTTACGGTCGACGCCTACTTCTCCGGTTCGAAGGTCAAGTGGCTTCTGGACAACGTCGAGGGTCTGAGGGAGAAGGCCAGGTCCGGGGAGATCTGCTTCGGCACGATAGACTCCTGGCTCGTCTACAGGCTCACCGGGGGGCGAGAGCACATAACCGACTACTCGAACGCCTCGCGCACGATGCTCTACAACATCTACGACCTCAGGTGGGACGACGAGCTTTTGGAGATGCTCGACGTGCCGCGCGAGATCCTGCCCGAGGTCATGCCCTCCTCTTACGTCTACGGGAAGACCGATCCGGACGTCATGTTCGGGGCCGAGGTTCCGATCGCCGGGATCGCCGGAGACCAGCAGGCGGCGCTCTTCGGGGAGGTCGCCTACGAGAGGGGGCTCACCAAGAACACCTACGGTACGGGATCGTTCGCGCTGATGAACACCGGCACCGAGGGCATCCGCAGCGGTGGGGATCTGCTGACCACCATAGCCTGGAAGCTCGGGGACGAGCCGGTCGAGTACGCGCTGGAGGGTGCGATCTTCATCACCGGGGCTGCCGTGCAGTGGCTGCGGGACGGGCTCGGGATAATCCAGAACGCGGCCGAGACCGAAGATCTCGCCCGCAGCCTGGATTCCAACGACGACGTGTACTTCGTCCCGGCGCTCGTGGGGCTCGGGGCCCCGCACTGGGACTCCTACGCCCGGGGGACCATCGTCGGGATCACCCGCGGTACCACCAGGGCGCACCTGGCGCGGGCCGCGCTCGAGAGCATGTGCTACCAGACACGCGACGTGGTCGAGGCCATGGAGAAAGATTCCGGGATAAAGCTCCCGAGCTTCAAGGCCGACGGTGGGGCCGCGGCGAACCGCTGGATGATGCAGTTCCAGGCGGACATTCTCGGCGTTCCGGTCGAGGTCCCAGAGACGCTCGAGACCACCGCGCTCGGGGCGGCTTACCTCGCCGGGCTCGCCACCGGCTTCTGGGAGAATAAGGAAGAGCTGGTGAACCGCTGGCGCCTCAGGCGGCGCTACGAGCCGCAGATGGGCGAGGAGGAGCGTGAGCGGCTCTACGCCCGGTGGAAGGAAGCTCTCGAGCGCTCCCGGCGGTGGGCCAAAGAAGCCGTCGAGTCGCCGCTGGCCTGAGGAGGCGGAAGATGAAGAAGATCATCAACGCCCCCGAGCGCGTCGTAGAGGAGATGCTGCGGGGGATGGAGCTCGCCAACCCGGGTCTGATCCGGCTGATCCCCGAGCACAACGTCGTCGTCCGGGCCGACGCCCCCGTCGAAGGCAAGGTCGCGCTCGTCTCCGGCGGCGGTTCGGGGCACGAACCGACCCACGGCGGGTACGTCGGGCCCGGGATGCTCGACGCCGCCTGCGCCGGGGCCGTCTTCACCAGCCCCACCCCCGAGCAGATGCTCGAGGCCACCAAGGCCGTGAACGGCGGGGCCGGGGTGTTCTACGTCGTCAAGAACTACACCGGGGACGTCTTGAACTTCGAGATGGCCGGGGAGCTCGCCGAGGCCGAGGGGATAGAGACCGACTACGTCGTCACCAACGACGACGTGGCCGTCGAGGACTCCACCTACACCAGCGGGCGGCGCGGGATCGCGGGTACGATCTTCGTGCACAAGATCTGCGGCGCCGCGGCCGACGACGGCAAGAAGCTCCCCGAGATAAAGGAACTCGCCGAGAGGGTCAACGCCAACGTCCGCTCGATGGGGATGGCCCTAACCAGCTGCACGCCGCCGGAGGCCGGGGAGCCCATCTTCCAGATCGCGGACGACGAGATGGAGATCGGGATCGGCATCCACGGCGAACCCGGAGCCGAGCGCAGGAAGATAGAACCCGCCGACAGGATAGTCGATCGGATGCTCGAGAAGATCCTCGGCGACTCGGTGGACTACTCCGGTTCCGAAGTCGCCGTGATCGTCAACGGGCTCGGCGGCACGCCGTTGATGGAACTCTACGTCGCCTACCAGCACGTACACGACGTGCTGAAGAGGGAGGGTATCGAGGTCTGGAGGAGGCCTTACATCGGGGACTACATGACGTCTCTCGAGATGGCGGGCTTCTCGATAACGCTCCTGAAGCTGGATGAAGAGATGAAGCGCTACCTCGCCGCACCCTGCACGGTCGCGGCGGGCAGGCCGTTCTAGAGGAAAGGAGTAGCTATGGCACAGGCTGCAGCACCACCCAGGCGAGGCTGGCGTTCCACGGTGTGGGGCGAGCTCTCGGCCGAGTTTCTGGGCACTTTCGTTCTGATAGCCTTCGGAGACGGCGTGGTCGCGATGGCGGTCGCCGCGCTCAACCAGTCGGGCCGGGCGGAGAACGGGCACACCATCTTCCTGGCCTCCGGCGACTGGTTGCTCATAACCTGGGGCTGGGCGATGGCGGTCGCCTTCGGCGTCTACGTCGCTGGAGGGATAAGCGGGGCCCACCTGAACCCGGCGGTGACGCTCGCGCTGGCGGCGAAGAGAGACTTCCCGTGGCGCAAGGTTATACCGTACATGGTGGCTCAGGTGGTAGGGGCGTTCGTGGGCGCCGCCCTGGTGTATCTCGTCTACCACAACGCGATAGCTAGCTTCGAGCAGGCGAACCACATAACCAGGGGCGATCCGGCTTCCAACACGACCTTCTCGATCTTCGCGACCTTCCCCGCCCCGTACTTCCACGGCAGCATGGTGGGACCGCTCATCGACCAGATCGTGGGCACGATGTTCCTCGTCATGTTCGTCTTCGCGCTCACCGACGACCGCAACCAGCCCCCGCTGTCCAACATGGCCCCGTTCCTCGTCGGCATGGCGGTAGCGGCGATAGGTATGTCCTACGGGGCGAACGCGGGTTATGCGATAAACCCGGCCCGTGACTTCGGACCCAGGCTGCTGGCTTGGTTCGCCGGCTGGGGGCAGGTGGCGATGCCGGGTACGGTAAAGGGGTCGTTCAGCAACTACTTCTGGGTTCCGATAGTCGGACCGCTGGTTGGAGGGGTGATCGGCGCCTACGTCTACGACTTCTTCATCCGGAACGTGCTCCTCTCCAGAGGACAGCCGCCGACGCCGGCCGTGGAGGCCCAGGGGGAGACCAACGTTGATCAGCGCGGAGCGGACACCGGACGCGAGGCCGAGCCCCGGGGGAGGACTGTAAAGGAGTAGGATGTTCTACCGGTGCGGGGCTGGAGGCGGAGGTCCGGCGCGAGGCGGCCGGACCTCCGCCTTCCCCGGGATGTGATGGTTCCCTGAGAAAGGAGTTTTCTTGAGTTCCGCTGAGTCTACGATCGCGGTCGTGAGGGCGATGGCCGCCGCGGTGGAGGAGCACCGGCAGGAGCTGACCCGGCTCGACTCGAAGATCGGCGACGGCGACCACGGGACGAACATGCACCGGGGCTTTCAGGCCGCGCTGGAGCGTCTGGAGACAGACGCTCCGTCCACACCCTCCGACGTGCTCAAGGCCGTCTCGATGGCGCTGATCAGTAAGGTGGGCGGGGCCGCCGGCCCGCTCTACGGCACGGCTTTTCTCAGGGCTTCCTCCGCGCTCTCAGGCAAGGAAGAGCCGGATGCTTCGGACGCGGTGGAGGCGATGGAGGCGGCCCTCGCTGGCATCAAGCAGAGGGGCAAGGCCGAGGTGGGTGACAAGACTATGGTCGACGCGCTCGAGCCCGCGGTCGAGGCGGCTAGGAAGGAGGCCGGGTCCTCGGGGGACGTGGGCCGGGTGCTCCGGGCGGCGGCCGAGGCGGCAGCCCAGGGGGCGGAGTCGACTGTTCCGCTCGCCGCCCGGCGCGGGAGGGCGAGCTACCTCGGTCAGCGGGCCGCAGGGCACAAGGACCCCGGGGCGGCCTCCATGCACCTGCTGCTGGACGCCGCGGCCCTGGCTTTGGAGGCGTGATGGCAACGGGCCTGGTGCTCGTCTCCCACAGCCCCGAGATAGCTTCGGGCACGGCGGAGCTGGTGCGGCAGATGGCCGGAGATGTCGAGGTCCGGGCCGTCGGGGGGGATCCGGACGGCGCCCTCGGAACCGACCCGGACAGGATAGGGAACGCCATAGAGGAGATCGGGACGGACGAAATCCTCATCTTTATGGATATCGGGAGCGCGGTCCTCTCGGCCGAGGCGGTGATTGAGATGCTCGACGAGGGACTCAGGGAGCGGGTCCATCTGGTCGACGCCCCATTCGTCGAGGGGGCGTTCGCAGCCGGGGTGGTCGCCTCCGCAGGCGCCGACGCCCGGGAGTGCATGGAGGCGGCCCGGCAGGCCAGGACGGAGCCGAAGCTGCATTAGGGGATGTGCTTGCTCTTCCTGACCTCCGCCGGTGAGCCGGGTACAAAATGAATGTGCAGCCAGAGGAAGGAGCGGGTATGACGCGCAAGGTACCGGGTGACATAGAGCAGTACCCCTTTGATCTCATCGTCGTCGGGGCCGGGATAAACGGGGCCGGGATCGCCCGCGACGCGGCGATGCGAGGTCTACGCGTGCTGCTCCTGGACAAGGGGGACATCTCCAACGGGACCACCCAGTGGGCGACCAGGCTCATCCACGGGGGGCTCAGGTACCTGGAGTACTACGAGGTGGCTCTGGTGCGCGAGTCGCTGCACGACAGGGAGATCCTGCTGCGCATAGCCCCGCACCTGGTCAGGCCGCTCGGGTTCATGGTCCCGATCTACGAGCGCTCCAGGCGCGGGCCGCGCATGATCCGGCTGGGGATGATCGCCTACGACATCCTCTCCTACGAGAAGAGCATGCCGCGCCACAGGATGTTTGACCGGGAGGGGGCGCTTGAGCGCGAGCCGGGCCTCAACCCCGATGGTCTGCTCGGTGCCGCCTTCTACTACGACGCGCAGGCCGAGTACGCCGAGCGGCTGGCGGTCGAGAACGCCATCAGCGCGCGAGAGCACGGGGCGATGGTCATCACCTACGCGAAGGTCGAGCGGCTCTTGCGCGAGGGAAAGAACGTGGTCGGGGTGGAGTTCTCCGACCTGCTCGACGGCGGCAGGCGCCGCGTCGCCCGCGCCCCGGTCACGGTCAACGTCTCGGGGCCGTGGGTGGACGAGGTGCTGGGCAACCTCTCCCCGAAGCGCATGATCGGCGGCACCAAGGGCAGTCACCTGGTCGTCGACCCGTTCCCCGGGGCGCCCAGGAACGAGGCGCTCTACGTCGAAGCCCGCAGGGACGGGCGTCCCTACTTCATCGTGCCCTGGAACGGGCGCTACCTCATCGGCACGACCGACATCCCCTACGAGGGGGACCTCGACTACGTCTCGGCCGAGGAGTGGGAGATAGAGTACCTGCTCGAAGAGACCAACCACGTCATCCCGCAGGCGGGTCTCACCCGCCAGGACGTACTCTACACCTACGCCGGCGTCCGGCCGCTGCCCTACGAGCCCGACGCCGACGCCGGCAGCATCACGAGGAGTCACATCGTCTACGATCACGCCCGGCACGAACCGCGTCTGGAGGGCCTCATCTCGATCATAGGGGGCAAGCTCACCACCTACCGTAACCTCGGGCGTCAGACGACGGACATGGTCTACAGGAAGCTCGGGCAGAAGCCGCCGAAGAGCGCGACCTCCATCGTCCCCCTGCCCGGCGGCAGGACCGGCGACTTCGAGTCGTTCTCGGAGCGCTTCAAGGCCGAGAGCGGGCTCCTGCCCCAGATCTCCGAGCGGCTGCTCAAGCTCTACGGGGCCCGGGCGTGGGACGTGCTCGAGATGGCCGGGGAAGACCCTTCGCTCAGGGAGCCGCTCGTCACGCCCGCCACCGTGCAGAACGGGCTCATCGGGGCCGAGGTACTCTACTCCTTCGAGCGGGAGATGGCCGAGAAGCTCTCCGACGTGCTCCTCAGGAGGAGCATGGCCGCGCTCGACCGGGAGGCCGGGCTCGACGTCGACGAGGCGGCGGCGAAGGTGGCGGCGAGGCACTTCGGGTGGGACGAGGAGCGTACGGAAGGCGAGGTGGAGGAGTACCGCGATTACATCCGGCGCTACCACCCGAAGGCCCTGCAGGAAACCTCGGGACGCAGATAAGCACCCCGATCTCCAAGTTTACGCCCGGCCGTTTCCGGGAAGTTAGGTAGCGGTGTTTCAACAGTAAATCGCAGGAGGTCGGGAAGCCATGGAGACCGGACGCGGAACCCAGGGCATATTCTCTGAGGAGATGCGCCAGAAGAGAGAAGAGATAATCGAGCTCCTCAAGAAGGCATACTTCATGGAGCTTGAGACGGTGATGAACTACGTCACCAACTCCGTCAACCCTGACGGGGTGAGGGCCCAGGAGATCAAGGAATCCCTCGAGGAGGACATCCAGGAGGAGCTCGGTCACGCCCAGCAGTTCGCCGCCAGGATCAAGGAACTCTACGGGGTGGTTCCGGGCTCGATGGATTTCAAACCCGAGCAGAGCTACCTGCAGCCCCCCGAAGAGCAGACCGACGTCGTGAGCATCATAAAGGGCGTCATCGAGGCCGAGACGGGCGCGATAGAGCACTACACACGCATCGTCGAGGAGACCGAGGGTGTCGACCACGTCACCCAGGACATGGTGATAGACATCCTGCACGACGAGCAGGAGCACCGCCGGCTCTTCGAGGGGTTCCTGCGCGAGTACCAGGCAGAGGGGCTCGCCTAGAAGGGGCGGGAAAAAAGAAGCTGGGAGCGCCGGCAGGATACCGGCGCTCCTTTTGTTGCTAGTGCCGTTCTCCCTCCATCCTCTGCGCGAAGGCGTGGACGAACTCCACCTGCGAGGGGGTCTGCAGAGCACCGGGCCTCGCCAGCCTTACGGCTTCTATGGCCTCCTCCGGGGTGTGGCGTCCCAGCGCGGCGAGGACACACGCTGCGACCGTCCCGCTCCTCCCGAGCCCGGCGCGGCAGTGTAAGACCGTGTTGTTGCCTTCGCCGAGGTTTCGGATGATCTTCTGCACCAGATCTCCGAAACGTTCCGCCTCTGCTTCGCGTGGCACGTCCACGTCCCGGATCGGGAAGCGCTCTATCTTCACCCCTTGGAGCAGGGAGCTTCTCGACAGCTCGGGGACCCCGAAGGCGTGGTACTCGTGATCCTGCATGAGCGAGACGAGCAGTCGCGTGTCGTAGACCTCCTTCAGCCTGAGGAGATCCGCCCGCAGGTTGCGGTCCCAGCTCCGGCCGTCGAGCTCGGGATCCTTGAGCCCGGGGCACATGCACAGTCCGAGGTGGCCGGGAAGGGGAAGATCTTCCCGGCGGAGGAAGTCCACGTGCAGTGGATGCGAACTGGAGGTGTAGGGTTTCCCGCTCTCGTTCTGCTTCCTCTCCATCGGGGTTATGCTACACCGAGAGCCGTGGATGGTCCGGGTGCCCCCGACTGGTAGCTCTCTCCACCGTAGCCGCCTGAACTCTCACCCTTGTTCTCTACCGGGTGTCCGTTCGGAGAGAATGCGTACCACTCTCCGCCGAAGCTCTCATCCCTTCTCCCCTGACGTCTCCGGTCTTGCCGTCCGGTGCGTAATAGGGGGTGCCCGTCGCAGGTGGCTTGCAACAGGCCACCTTTCCTTGGGCTCGTGACGAGCCTGTTCCGTGGCTCGTGAGGGGCGGGCAGGTTTCGGCGCAGGCGCCCGAGCAGGCAGATCCGCCGTTCCTGTCCGCGGTGAACAGATAGAGCGTATGCCCGTTCGGGCCAGCAAGGATCCTGCCCGGCTTCGGGTTCGTGCCGACTCGGACGATGGCATTCCGCTGACCGCCGCCGTTGCCTGATGAGGATGGGGTGCTGCCACCGGATGAGGCCTGGGAGGCGGAGCCTCCGCAGCCGGTAAGCAGCAGGGTCACCGGGGATCAGTGCCGCGACAAACCACGTCCTTACAGGTTTCTTTCTGGATATCGCAGATCAGCCTTTCTCCTGGCTCGGTGTGGTTCATGGCGCGCGGTTATACGGTGGGGTGTCGGATCGGTTCAGCTGGGAGGGCGGGAGGATTGAATCGCTGCTTCCCCGGGGATAACTGCCAACGTGGAGGGCAGGAACATCTCGGAAAGGAGCGACGTGCCGGACGAGAGAGGTGAGCGGAGTCCCAGGCAGGAGACCTTCGGGCCCGGGAGGGGACCGCAGGCTCTCGCCCAGCTTCAGGCGACCGGAGCCGAGGTTCTGGGCCCCGACGGTATCAAGATCGGCAGGCTCAAGAAGGTCTACGGGAGCAACTTTTCCGTGGACCGGGGGCTGCTCAGGCGCGAGATATACGTGCCGGTGAGACACGTAAAGGAGATAGACGCCCAGGAGAACATAGTGCTCGACGTCACGGCCGAACAGGCCGGTGAGATGGGTTGGGAGAAAGGTGGGGGACGTCCGAACCCTCCGACCAGCTCTTCGGAAAGTGACAGGGTCGAGAAAGGGACCTGGGAGATCAGACGCGAACAGAGCTGAAAGCCTGCCCCTGGAAGAGGGATTAATTTTCCCGACTTTTCCCCCATCGGGTGACCCCGGGCGCGCTCTGGGGTATACTCCCAATGGTAAGTTGCAGGATACGAGGTCGCGCTGACCCGAGCGTCACCCCGATCGAGGAGACATTCCCGGTCGCCGCGGTCTCGTAAGAAGAGAAAGGTGGGCTTAAGGTAGTATGGCCCAGGGTACCGTAAAGTGGTTCAGCGCCGAGAAAGGCTACGGCTTCATCAAGCCCGACGACGGTGGTGAGGATGTCTTCGTGCATCACACCGGCATCGCGGGCTCCGGATTCAAGAGCCTGGAAGAAGGCGAGCAGGTAAGCTTCGAGACCGAGCAGGGACGCAAGGGCCTGCAGGCGAAGAACGTAACCCGGATCTGAAGCACTAAAAGCAGCGGAGGCTCGTACTCCGCGCACGCCGAAGAGAGGGACCCCAGACGGGGTCCCTCTCTTTCGTTTCTGAGAGGGTGAAAGGGACGTAGAATCCGTCCCGTGAAGGACGCGTCGCACAGGGATTTTCTCTCCGAAGCCTCGCTCCTCGCGGCGGTATTCTTCCTCGGGACCAACCCGGTTGCGGTCAAGTACGCGATCCTCGAGATCCCTCCCCTCGTCTTCGTCGCGCTGCGCTTCACGCTGGCGGGGCTTCTGCTGTGGACCTTCCGGAAGGCTGTAGGGGCCAGGGAGCCGCTCGGCGCGCGCGAGCTTCTCCGGATGGCCGGGGTGGGGGCTTTCGGTGTCGGGCTTAACAACGTGCTCTTCACGCTCGGGGTGAGCATGACGAGTGCCTCGGAGACGGCTTTGATCTACGCCACGCCCCCTCTCTGGGGGATGCTGCTCGGGTTTCTGCTCGGGCAGGAGCGCCCGACGAAAAGGGGTGTGACGGGTGTGGCTATCGCCATGGTGGGGGTGACGGTGGTCGTCTCGGGTGGGATGGGCTCCGCGGCCCCGTCCTTCGCGGGGGACCTGCTGGTAATGTGTGGAGCCGTGTGCTGGGGGGCCTACACTGTGCTCGGGATGCGGTTGTTGAGGCGCCACCCACCTCTCACCGTTGCCGCGTACACGACCCTCTCTGGCGGGCTCGCCACCCTGCCGCTCGGGGCCTTGTCGTTCTTCAGGAGTTCCGGGGGGCATCCCGGCGGGCTCGTCTGGGCTGCCGTGGCATACTCCACCTTTCTCGTCGCCGCCTACGGGTTCTTCGCCTGGCAGAGAGGGATCTTTCGCCTGGGGGCTAACCGGGTTCTCGTCTACCAGTATCTCATCACGCTCGTAGGCGTCATCTCCGGCATCCTCGCCCTCGGGGAACGCCTCGGCCCAGCGCAGATTATCGGGGGAGCCGTGATCCTCGCCGGTGTGTTCGCCGCGAGGAAACAGTAGCCGCCGGACGTGTGGCTGCCTCCGGAGAGGCTAGAATGCGCCTGGTAGGAACGGAAACTGGAGGTTTGCCTTAATGAGCGAGCGCAGGAAAGGGGGGCGGGGGCCTGATCCCGGCGACTTCCTCGACCTCGACACGCTCCTCTCCGAGGAGGAGAAGCGCGTGCGCGAGAGGGTGCGGGAGTTCGTGGATCGCAGGATTCGACCCAACATAAACGAGTGGTACGAGCGGGCCGTCTTCCCGCGCGAGCTCGCGCCGGAGCTCGGTGAGCTCGGGGTGCTCGGGATGCACCTGAAAGGATACGGCTGCCCGGGAAGGAGCGCCGTCGAGTACGGGCTCGCGTGCATGGAGCTCGAGGCCGGGGACTCGGGGCTGAGGACCTTCGTCAGCGTGCAGGGATCGCTCGCGATGAGCGCGATCCACAGGTTCGGGAGCGAGGAGCAGAAGAACGGGTGGCTGCCCCGCATGGCCAGGGGCGAGGCCATAGGCTGCTTCGGGCTCACCGAACCCGGCGCCGGGAGCGACCCGGCGAGCATGCAGACGCGGGCGCGCAAGGAAGGGTCCCATTGGATCCTGAACGGAACGAAGCGCTGGATCGGGCTCGGTTCGATCGCCGATGTAGCCGTGGTCTGGGCGAAGACCGACGACGGCATCAGGGGGTTTCTCGTCCCCACCGACACCCCCGGATTCTCCGCGACGAACATCGAGCCCAAGCTCTCGATGCGCGCCTCGGTGCAGTGCGAGCTGCATCTGGAGGAGGTGCGGCTTCCGGAGGATGCGATGCTACCGGGCGTCAAAGGGCTGCGCGGGCCCTTCTCCTGCCTCAACGAGGCCCGTTACGGGATCATCTGGGGTGCGATGGGGGCGGCGCGCGACTGCTACGAGTCGGCGCTCGCCTACGCGAAGGAGAGGGAGCAGTTCGGGAAGCCCATAGCCTCCTTCCAGCTCGTGCAGAAGAAGCTCGTGGACATGATGATCGAGATCCAGAAAGGCACGCTGCTCGCGCTGCACATCGGGCGGATGAAGGACTCGGGGACCCTGAAGCACCAGCAGATCTCCTTCGGCAAGCTGAACAACGTGCGCGCGGCGATAGAGATAGCGCGCGAGGCCCGCACCGTCTTCGGCGGGAACGGCGTGACCCTCGACCACCCTCCCCTGAGGCACGCCAGCAACCTGGAGAGCGTGCGCACCTACGAGGGGACCGACGAGGTGCACACCCTCATCCTCGGGGAGACGATAACCGGAATAGAGGCGTTCAGATAGGGGGTTTGTCTTGGCTTACGAGACCATCCTGACCGAGAACCGCGACGGCGTCGGCGTCGTCACGATAAACCGGCCCGAGGTCAGAAACGCGATGAACGCGCAGGTCACCCGGGAGCTGCGCGACGCGCTCGAGCGCTTCCGGGAGGATGACGGGATCGGGGCCGTCGTCTTCACCGGGGCCGGGGAGAGGGCCTTCGTCGCCGGGGCGGACATCGGCGACCTGAGGGAGAGGACGATGCTCGACGGGATCGCGGCCCCGATGCAGCGGCTCTACGACGAGGTGGAGGAGTTCGAGAAGCCGACCGTCGCGGCGGTCAACGGATACGCCCTGGGTGGGGGGTGCGAGCTCGCGATGGCCTGCGACATCCGGCTCGCCTCGGAGAACGCCCGCTTCGGGCTGCCGGAGACGGGGCTTTCGATCATCCCGGGGGCCGGCGGCACCCAGCGTCTGGCACGCCTGGTCGGGAAGGGAAGGGCGGTCGAGATGATCCTGACCGGACGCATCATCGACGCGGTCGAGGCTCGCGACATCGGGCTCGTCTCGCGGGTCGTGCGCCCGCAGGAGCTGATGGACGCCGCGCTCGAGACCTGCCGCACGATCCTCTCCAAGGGCCCGCTCGCTGTGCGGCTCGCCAAGCTCGCCGTCAAGCACGGCTTCGAGACCGACCAGGGCACCGGGATGCTCATCGAGCGCCTCGCGCAGGCGATCCTGCTCTCCACCGAGGACAAGCTCGAGGGGATGAGCGCCTTTCTGGAGAAGCGCGAGCCGAACTTCAAGGGGAGGTAACCCGGTGGCAGAGCCGAACATAGAGAACGTCCGCAGGATACTCGTCGTCGGTTCCGGGGCTATGGGATCCCAGATCGGGATGGTCTGCGCCCTGGCCGGCTACGAGGTCACCCTGCAGGATATCGAGGAGGAGATGCTCGGGCGGGCGCGGGAAGAGCTCGAGCGGCGCATGGGCCGCAACGTCGAGAAGGGCCGGATGGGCCGCGAAGAGGTCGAGGCGGCCTTCGGCCGGATGACCTTCACCACCGACCTGGAGGGCCCGGCCTCGGAGGCGGACTTCGTCATAGAGGCCGTCGTCGAGCGGCTCGACGTGAAGCGCGAGGTCTTCCGGCGCCTCGACCGGGCGGCGCCCGGGCATGCCGTCCTCGCGACCAACTCCTCGACGATCGTCTCCTCGCGCATCGCCGATGCGACCGGCCGCCCCGAGCTGGTCTGCAACATGCACTTCTTCAACCCGGCGCTGGTGATGCGCTGCGTCGAGGTGGTCAGAAACCCGAAGACCTCCGACGCCACGGTAAAGACCACGGCGGAGCTGGCCCGCCGGGTGGGCAAGGAACCCGTCGTCATAAACAAGGAGGTTCCCGGCTTCGTCGCCAACCGCATCCTGCACGCGATCCGCTCCGAGGCGCTCTGGCTCTATGAGAACGGGGTCGCCTCCTTCGAGGACATAGACGCCGCCTGCCGCACCGCGCTCGGGCACCCGATGGGCCCCTTCGAGCTGATGGACCTCACCGGGATAGACGTCGCCTACCACGCGGCCAACTCCCGCTACGAGGAGAGCGGCGACCCGAAAGACAGACCCGCGAAGAGCATCGTCGAGAAGTACGAGCGGGGCGAGCTCGGCCGCAAGAGCGGCAGGGGATGGTACACCTACGATGAGGAGGGGCGCAGAGTCGAATAGGAGGGACCCCTTATGTCGCTCAACCTGACGGTAATGCTGGACGAGAGCGCGAAGGTGAGGCCGCAGAAGCCCGCACTCGTCCTCGGGGAGGAGAAGGTCACCTACGCCGCTTTGCGCGAGGCGTCGATGCGCTTCGCCGCCGCGCTGTCCTCGCTCGGGATCGAGCCCGGGGACAGGGTCGCGATCATGGTGCCAAACGTCCCCCAGTTCGCCATCGCCTACTACGGCATCCTGCGAGCCGGGGCGGTGGTCGTCCCGCTGAACGTGCTCCTGCAGGGCCCAGAGGTCGCCTACCACCTGGGGGATTCCGGGGCGAAGGTGCTCGTCGCTTGGGATGGGTTCCTGGAGGCGGCCGGAAGGGGATACGAGGAGGCCTCCGGCTGCGGGCACCTGATCGTGGCGGGGGAGAAGGAGGAGGTGCCCGAGGGGGCGCTCGGCTTCAGGGAGCTTCTGGAACAGAACCCGCCGGAGTTCGAGACCGTGCAGACGATGCCCGACGACACGGCGGTCATCATCTACACCAGCGGGACCACCGGTCGGCCGAAAGGGGCCGAGCTCTCCCACTTCAACCTCTTCTACAACGCGGTGTGCAACGCGGACAAGCTCGTTCAGACCAGCGAGGAGGACGCCGGGATCGCCGCACTCCCGCTCTTTCACATCTTCGGGCAGACCGCGGTCCTCAACACCTTCGTCTACAGCGGGAACACGATCACGATGATCCCGCGCTTCGAGCCCGAGGCGGTGCTCGGTGCGATAGAGCGCGACCGCATCACCATCTTCACCGGGGTGCCCACGATGTACCAGTACCTGCTGCACCACCCGGCTGCGGACGCACACGACACCTCCTCGCTCAGGCTCGGGATCTCCGGCGGGGCCTCGATGCCGGTCGAGGTGTTGAGGAGGTTCGAGGAGAAGTTCGGGATCACGATACTCGAGGGCTACGGCCTCTCCGAGACGAGCCCGGTCGTCTGCTTCAACCGCTCCGCCGAAGAGCGCAAGGTCGGCTCCATAGGGCTTCCGATCTGGGGGATCGAGGCGAAGGTCGTAGACGAGGACGACCGCGAGGTGCCCCGCGGCGAGACCGGGGAGCTCGTGGTGCGCGGGCACGCCATCATGAAGGGCTACTACGGGAGGCCAAAGGAGACCGCGGAGGCGATGCGCGGCGGCTGGTTCCACACCGGCGATCTGGCCAGGATGGACGAGGACGGCTACATCTTCATCGTCGACCGCAAGAAGGACATGATCGTGCGCGGTGGTTACAACGTCTACCCGCGCGAGGTCGAGGAGGCGATCTACGAGCACCCGGCGGTCGCCGAGGTCGCCGTGGTCGGCGTCCCGCACGAGGAGCTCGGCGAGGAGGTCGTCGCCGTGGTCGTCCCGAAGGAGGGGGCGAGGGTGGAAGAGGAGGAGATCATAGCCTTCGCCCGCGAGCGGGTTGCCAGATACAAGTACCCCCGCCACGTCGTCTTCGTCGACGAGCTGCCCAAGAACGCAACCGGGAAGATACTCAAGCGCGAGCTCGACCCGGAGAGGCTCGGCCCCGAGGTTAGACGCAGCCGGTGATCGGGTAGGAAAGACAGAAGCCCGGCCCGGAGAGCCGGTCGAAGCCCCCTCCGGCAGATAGCCTTCACAACAACGCTCCGGGCCGGGTCCCTCCTTCGGTGGCGGCCTGCCTGGTTCCGGTGGGATGCCATCCTCTTTTCAAGATAGAATCTGGTTCGGAGCGATCGGCTCCACGCCGTCCGGCGACGCGAGGAGAAAGGGGATCGCAGGCAGATGGAACGCAGCCGGCTTATAAGGACGATGGAGTCCATCCTGGGGCCGGAGGGGGTGATCCACGAGCGCGAGCAGCTACGCACCTACGAATGCGACGGGTTGATGAACTACCGGGTCATCCCGGATCTGGTCGTCCTGCCCGAGAGCGCCGAGCAGGTGCAGAAGGTGGTGAGGGTGTGCCACGAGGAGGGCATCCCGTTCGTCGCTCGCGGGTCGGGGACCGGGCTCTCGGGCGGGGCGCTGCCGGTGGAGAAAGGCATCCTGATCGTGCTCTCCAGGATGCGACGGATACTCGAGGTCGATCTGGAGAACGAACGCGTCGTCGTCGAGCCCGGGGTGATAAACCTCTGGGTGACGCAGGCCGTCTCGGATGAGGGATACTTCTACGCGCCGGACCCCTCGAGCCAGCTCGTCTCCTCGATCGGGGGGAACTGCTCGGAGAACTCCGGCGGGGTCCACTGCCTGAAGTACGGGTTCACCACCAACCACGTAACCGGCGCGGAGGTGGTGCTGCCCGACGGGGAGATGGTCCACCTCGGGGGCGGCAAGGCCCCCGACGAGCCGGGATACGACCTGCTCGGGGCCTTCGTCGGCTCCGAGGGCACTTTAGGGATAGCGACCAAGATCACGCTGCGCGTCGTGCGCCAGCCGGAGGCGATAAGGACCCTGATCGCGGCCTTCGAGGACACCGAGAAGGCGGGAGGGGCGGTCTCGGGGATCATAGGTTCGGGCTGCGTCCCGGCGGGGATAGAGATGATGGACTCTCTGTGCCTGGAGGCGGTCGAGGCCGCCGTGCATCCCAACTACCCGGAGTGCGGGGCGCTGCTCCTGGTCGAGCTCGACGGTCCGGAGGCGGAGGTCGAGAGCCAGTTCGAGCAGGTGAAGAGGATCTGCGAGGAGAACGGCTCCTCCGAGATCCGGGTAGCCAGGGACGACGAGGAGCGGGCACTCTTCTGGAAGGGGCGCAAGGCGGCCTTCGCGGCGATGGGGCGCATCTCGAACGACTACTACGTACAGGACGGTGTGATCCCGCGCACCGAGCTTCCGGAGGTGCTGAAGAAGATCTCGGACCTCAGCTCCGAGTACGGCCTCAGGGTGGCGAACGTCTTCCACGCCGGGGACGGCAATCTGCACCCACTCGTCCTCTACGACGGGGAAGAGCAGGCCGGGAGGGCCGAGGAGCTCGCGGGAGAGATCATCCGGGTCTGCCTGGAGCACGGCGGCTCGCTCTCCGGCGAGCACGGGATCGGCGAGGACAAGAAGAAGTACATGCCGGAGATGTTCACCGCCGAGGATCTGGACGTGATGCAGCTTTTGCGCTGCGCCTTCGACCCGCACCACCTGTGCAACCCGGGCAAGGTCTTCCCGACCCCGCGGCTCTGCGGCGAGCGTCCCGGCCCCTTCAGGATGCACCCGCTGCAGGAGGCGGGTCTGGCGGAGATGTTCTGATGCAGACGCGCGATCTCTCTCTGGAGCAGCTGCAGAACGTCGTCGGCGGGGAGCACGCGCGCGAGGCCACCCGGCAGGACGCCGTGGATGGGGTGGTCCCCTCCTTCGTGGCCAGGCCTGGATCGGTCGAGGAGATCTCGGAGCTGATGCGGCTCGCGAGCGGTGCGGGGGCAGCGGTCGTGCCGCGCGGTGCGGGGACCAAGATGCACCTCGGGAACCCCCCGCACCGGGCCGAGGTCATCGTGGACATGACGAGGATGGATAGGGTGCTCGAGCACGCCGCGGCGGACCAGGTCCTGCGGGTGCAGGCGGGGGTGAAGCTCGACGAGCTGCAGGAAGAGCTCGCCGCCTCGAAACAGATGCTCGCGATAGACCCGCCGGAGCACGGCGCCACCATCGGCGGCGTCGTCGCGGCGAACGCCTCCGGGCCGCTGCGGCTGCGCTACGGGACGATCCGGGATCTCATCATCGGGATAAGGGTCGTCCTCTCCGACGGGACGGTGGCGAAGGCCGGGGGCAAGGTCGTGAAGAACGTCGCCGGCTACGACCTCTCGAAGCTCTTCACCGGTTCTCTGGGGACGCTGGGGGTGATCGCGGAGGCGAACTTCCGGCTGCACCCGATCCCCGAGGTCGCCCGCACGGTGACGGTGGCTGTGGAGGATGCCGGGGGCGCGGCGGGCGCGGCCCGGGCCGTGGCCCGCTCACAGATCGTGCCGAGCGCCGTGGAGCTCCTCTGGGACGGTGACCGCCGGGAGATCTCGGTCCTGCTCGAGAGCATCCCCGGCGGCATCGGCGCGAAGGTGGAGACGGCGAGGTTCCTGCTCAGGCCCTTCGGTGAGGTGCGCGAGGAGGAAGGGCGCGTGCTGCCCGAGATGGAGCCCGCGGAGGTCGAGCTCAAGGTGAACGCCCCGCCGGCGGAGCTCTCCGGGGTGATCGAATCGGTCACCGGGGCTGCGGAGAGGCGCGGTCTCTGGGTGAGCCTCCGGGGGCATGCGGCGAGCGGGGTTACCTTCGCCGCCGTCTCCGGCGGGGGAGAGGAGGACATCTCGGACCTCATCGCCGAGCTGCGCGAGATCCGCTCGCGCCGGGGCGGGAGCGTCGTGCTCACCCGCGCCACGGTCGGGCTCAAACGCCGGGCCGAGGTGTGGGGGTACGCGGGTGATGCGTTCGAGCTGATGCGCCGCGTCAAAGAGAAGTTCGATCCCCCGGGCACGATGAGCCCGGGACGTTTCGTGGGAGGTATCTAGCGTGACCGAGCGGCACAACGGAGGCGGCACGCCGTCCGGGAGGGCCACGGCCGGCGCCGTCGGGGCAGCGAGCCCGGAAGATCTGGGGCAGGACGTCGGCGGAGCCGGGAGCCTCTCGGCGGAGGCGACCGTCGGAACGGGACGCGGAGAGAGCGGCCGGGTGGTCTTCCCGGCCTTCGACGAGTATCACCCGCCGGATCAGGCCCTCATAGACGACTGCGTCCACTGCGGCTTCTGCCTGCCGACCTGCCCGACGTACGTGCTCTTCGGCGAGGAGATGGACTCGCCGCGCGGCAGGATATACCTGATGAACAAGGGGCTCGAGGGAGAGCCGATGAACGACGAGATGGTACGGCACTTCGACCTGTGCCTGGGGTGCATGGCGTGCGTAACCGCCTGCCCCTCCGGGGTGCAGTATGACAAGCTCATCGAGGCCACCCGCGGCCAGGTCGAGCGCCGCTACCAGCGCGCGCCGGAGGATCGGGCGTTCCGGGAGATGATCTTCAACCTCTTCCCCTACCCGGAGCGGCTGCGGCTGGTCGCGGCCCCGCTCCGGCTCTACCAGAGGGCCGGTATCAGGAACCTGGTGCGCAGGAGCGGCCTGCTGAAGCTCATGCCCGGGCGGCTGCGGGCGATGGAGGAGCTTTTGCCCGAGGTCCCTGAGCAGGAGAGGATCCCCGAGGTGACCACGCCCCTCGGCGAGAAGAGGCGTCGGGTCGGGCTCCTCACCGGGTGCGTGCAGCGGGTCTTCTTCTCGAAGGTGAACGCGGCCACGGTGCGGGTGCTCGCCGCCGAGGGCTGCGAGGTCGTCGCCCCGCCCGATCAGGGCTGCTGCGGCGCTCTCTCGACCCACGCCGGGCGTGAGGAGGAGTCGCTCGAGTTCGCCCGCCGCACGATAGACGTCTTCGAGCGCTACGACCTCGACGAGGTGATCGTCAACGCCGCCGGGTGCGGCTCGACGATGAAGGAGTACGGCTACCTGCTGCGCGACGACCCGGAGTACGCCGCCAGGGCCGAGGCTTTCAGCGCGAAGGTGAGGGACGTCTCGGAGTTCCTCGAGGAGATCGGGCCCGTCGCCGAGCGCCACCCGCTGCCGGTCACGGTCGCCTACCACGACGCCTGCCACCTCGCCCACGCGCAGGGCATCCGCAGCCAGCCCCGCCGGGCGCTCGGGAGGATACCGGGCCTCGAGGTGCGGGAGATAAGGGAGGCGGAGATCTGCTGCGGTTCGGCCGGGATCTACAACATGGTCGAGCCCGGGCCCGCCGCCGAGCTCGGCGAGCGCAAGGCGAAGAACGTGCTGCAGACCGGGGCGCAGCTTCTGGTGACGTCCAACCCGGGCTGCACGCTGCAGATCCGGGCGTCCCTGCGCCGGATGGGCCGTGACATCCCGGTCGCCCACCCGGCCGAGGTCCTGGACGCCTCCCTCCGGGGCGAACCGGTCGAGACGCTGCTGGGGTGAGATGGGGTTCGTCCGTTCGCTGCTCGCGGTTCCCGCCTCGAACCCGAGGATGATCGAGAAGGCGCTCGCCTCGGAGGCGGATGCGGTTTTCCTGGACCTGGAGGACGCCGTCGCGCCGGGGGAGAAGGAGGCGGCGCGCGGGAACGTCGTGCGGGCCTTCACCGGGATGGACTGGCGTGGTAGGACCCCCACCTTCCGCGTGAACGCGCTCGACACCCGGTGGTTCTACGGGGACGTGATCGAGGTCGTCGAGTGGGCGAGGGTTCCCTGTGCGATTATCGTCCCGAAGGTGGGAAGGGCGGAGGATCTCTACGCACTCGACGTTCTGCTCCGGGGGGTGGAGGCGGGAGCGGGTCTCGAGCCGGGCTCGGTCTCTCTCGAGGCCCAGATAGAGAGCGCCTCGGGGCTCGCCCGGGTGGAGGAGATAGCCTTCTGGGGCGGGCGGCTTGAGGCGCTGCACTTCGGACCCGGGGACTTCGCTGCGAGCGTCGGTATGCCGGGGAGGAACATCGGGATCGAGGACGCGTGGGACGAGCTCTACCCGGGACACCGCTTCCACCACGCGATGGCGCGCATCGCGACCGCGGCGAGGGCTGGAGGGCTCCGCGTCCTCGACGGCCCCGTCGCCGACTTCCGCGACGAGGAGGCGCTGCGCAGGAGCTGCCGCGTCGCCCGGGCTTTGGGTTACGACGGCAAGTGGTGCATCCATCCCGCGCAGATAGCGACCGTCAACCGCGAGTTCTCCCCCTCGGAGGAGGAGCTCGAGCGTGCCCGCCGCATCGTCGCCGCCTACGAGGAGGCCGGCCGGTCGGGGGTCGGGGCGATAGCCGTCGACGGACAGATGGTCGACGAGGCCAGCGTGAAGATGGCCCGTCGCACGCTCGAGAGGGCCGGAGAGTAGCCTGCCTGGTGCGGGAGGAGCGCGTCAGGAGGGCCCCGGAGAGGCTCTTCGAAGTTTACGGTCCCCGTCCGGGTTCTCTGACGGTCATAACCGGCTCGATGTTCTCGGGCAAGACGGAGGAGCTGATCCGGCGGGTCCGCCGCGCCCTGTACGCTCGACGCCGGGTGCAGGTCTTCAAGCACGCCCTCGACACCCGCTCGGAGAGAGCGGTCATCCGTTCCCACAACGGCGTGCTGCACGAGGCCCGCGCCGTCGCCTCCAGCGACGAGCTGCTCTCGGCCGTCGAGCCGCAGACCGACCTGGTGGCGATCGAGGAGGTGCAGTTCTTCGACGGGCGACTCGTCGAGGTCCTGGATGGTCTGGCCGATGGCGGCTACGACGTGATCGCCGCCGGGCTGGACATGGACTTCCGCGGCCGACCCTTCGGTCCCGTCCCGGCCCTGCTCGCCAGGGCTGACGAGGTTGTCAAGCTGCGCGCGATCTGCGCCCGCTGCGGCCGGGAGGCCTCCCGCTCCCAGCGCCTCATAGACGGCCGTCCCGCGCCCGCCTCCGCACCGACCATCCTCGTCGGGGCGCAGGAGAGCTACGAGGCCCGCTGCCGGCACTGTCACGAGGTTCCCGGCGAGCCGCAAGTGCCGTAGAAAATTTCGAGGGGAGGAGGTCCGTTTGGAGGAGAGACTGGATGCCGCGCTCGGGGAGGCTTCCGAGACCGATCGCGTCGTCATAGAAAAAGGAGCCCTGGGGCGGGTCGGGGAGGTCTTCGAGGGGTGCTTCGGGGCCGTGCCGGCCGTGATCGTCGCGGACGAGAGGACCTTCGAGGTCGCCGGGGAAGATGTCGAGAGGAGCCTGAAGGCCGCCGGGTGCACGCTCGCAGGACGCTTCGTCTTCCCGGTGCATCCTCCTCTCTTCCCCGACTCCGAGGGCGTCGGAGATCTCAGGGAGTGGCTCCGGGGCAGGGAGGCTGTGCCGGTCGCGGTCGGGGCCGGGACCATAAACGATATCACCAAGCGCGCCTCCCACGAGTGTGGCCGGCCGTACATGGCGGTGGCGACCGCGGCCTCGGTCGACGGGTACACCTCCTTCGGCGCCACGATAACCGAGGATGGGTACAAGCATACCCTGCCCTGCCCCGCGCCCCGGGCCGTGGTCGCGGATGTTGAGGTGCTCGCCGGGTCTCCGGAGCGGATGACCGCCTCCGGCTACGCCGATCTCCTGGGCAAGATCACCTCGGGGGCAGACTGGATCGTCGCCGACGCCCTCGGGGTGGAGGCGATCGATCGGACGAGCTTCGAGATGGTGCAGGGCCCGCTGCGTCGCTGGACCGCCTTGCCCGGCAGGCTGCGTCGGGGGGACGAGGAGGCCGTGGCCGGCCTGATGGAGGGGCTCGTGATGTCCGGGCTCGCGATGCAGCGCTACCGCTCCTCGCGCACCGCCTCCGGCGCCGAGCACCAGTTCAGCCACCTCTGGGAGATGGAGGGGCTCGGGCACGACCAGGACCCGCCGCTCTCGCATGGGTTCAAGGTCGGGGTCGGCACCGTGGCGATCGCCGCCCTCTACGAGAGGATGCTGCTGAAGGATCTCACCGACATCGACGTGGACGGGATCTGCCGCCGCTGGCCGGGGAGGGACGAGGTGGAGCGCCGGGTAAGGGAGGCGCACCCGAACCCCGTGATGGCGCGCGCCGCGGTGGAGGAGTCGCTCGCCAAGCATCCCACGGCCGGAGAGCTGCGCCGGAGGCTCGTGCGCCTCACGCGGGGGTGGGATGCGCTCAGAGGGCGGCTGCGGGAGCAGCTTCTGCCCCCCGGAGAGCTGCGCAGGCTGCTCGCGGAGGCCGGATGCCCGACGAGCCCGCGGGAGATAGGGCTCGGGTGGGAGAGCTTCCGGCAGACCTATGCGCGGGCGCAGACGATCCGCCGGCGTTATACCGTCCTCGATCTCGCGCTCGAGAGCGGGCTGCTCGAGGAGTGCGTCGAGGAACTCTTCGCCCCGGACGGGTTCTGGGGCGGGAGCTCTGCCTCTCCCTGAGGGCTACCGGACGGGACCCGTCTTCGCTACCTGGCCTTCCCAGATCCCGGCTTCCTCGATCCAGGCGAGGGCCGGATCGACGTCGTCGGCGACGAGGGTGACGTGTCCCATCTTGCGCTTCGGGCGGGACTCGGCCTTGCCGTAGATATGCACCTTCGGCGTCACGCCACCGCGGCTTCGCATCCCACCTTTCTCGATCAGCCGGATCAGGGGTTCCAGGTGCTCCCCGAGCACGTTGACCATGACGGCGGGGGTGAGCAGGGTGGTCGGGCCGAGCGGCAGATTGCAGATGGCCCTTACGTGCTGCTCGAACTGCGAGGTAACGCACGCCTCTATCGTGTAGTGGCCCGAGTTGTGCGGCCGCGGGGCGAGCTCGTTGACGTAGAGTTCGTCGCCGCCGGCCCAGAACATCTCCACCGCGACGAGTCCCGCCACGCCGAGCGACTCGGCCACGCTGAGCGCCATCTCCGTGGCCTTCTCCTGCACCTCCTGCGGCACGCGGGCCGGGACGATCGAGAGGTGCAGGATGTTGTCCACGTGTACGTTCTCCGCCGCCGGGAAGGCCGCCGCTTCCCCGTCCGGGGTGCGGGCGGCGATGACCGAGAGCTCCTTCTCGAAGGCTATGAACTTCTCCAGCACCAGGTCGACCCCCGGGCCAAAGAGTTCGGCGAAGGCGGCTTCGGCCTCGTCCTCCGAGTGGAGTACCCGCTGCCCCTTGCCGTCGTAGCCGCCGGTCGCGGTCTTGAGCACGCAGGGGGTGCCCAGCAGGTCCACCGCATCGAGCAGGTCTTTCTCGCTCTCGACCTGCCGGTAGGGCGCCACCCGCACCCCCGCCTCCTCGACGGCCCGCTTCTCGCGCAGCCGGTGCTGGGTGGTGTGGAGCAGACGGCTCCCCTGGGGTACGTACGACTCCTGCTCGAGCATCCGCGCCACGCCGGAGTCCACGTTCTCGAACTCGTAGGTTATGACGTCGGCGGATCTGGCGAGCTCTCTGGCGGCGGCGTGGTCGTCGTAGGCTGCGACGATCTGGGCGGCCGAGACCTGCCCGCACGGGGCATCGGGCGTGGGGTCGAGCGTCACGAAGCGGTAGCCCATGTGCGCCCCCGCGAGCGCCATCATGCGGCCGAGCTGGCCGCCGCCCAGCACGCCTATCGTGCTGCCCGGAAGAACGACCTTCGTCAACCGAGATCACCCCCTTCGATGACGGAGCGACGCATCCTCTCCCGGCGCTCCTCGAGCCTGTGACGGATGTCGGGATCGCTGACGGCCAGGATCTGGGCGGCCAGCAGCCCGGCGTTGGTCGCTCCGGAGCGGCCTATCGCGACGGTCGCGACCGGGACCCCTCCGGGCATCTGGACGATCGAGAGCAGCGAGTCAAGCCCGCTCAGGTTCGAGGACCTCACCGGCACCCCGATCACGGGCAGCACCGTCTTGGAGGCGACCATGCCCGGAAGGTGTGCCGCACCTCCCGCGCCCGCGATGATCACGCCGAGCCCCCTCCCGGCCGCCGTGGAGGCGTACTCGAACATGAGATCGGGCGTCCTGTGCGCCGAGACGACGCGTTTCTCGTAGGAGATTCCGAGTTCGTCGAGCACCTCGCAGGCATGCTTCATCGTCTCCCAGTCCGAGGTGCTGCCCATGATCACACCCACCCGAACGCTCATACCTCTCTTCCTCCGTCAGCAGGGATTCCGGATTTTGGGCCGGGAGACGAGGGATCCCTAGCCTCCCGGCCCAAAGTATAGAGGTTTTCGTGTGCGGACAAAGGGGACGGCGGTGCCTGCGCACCGGGAGATCAGCCTTCCGTCCGAGGGGCCGCGCCGTACTCCTCGTCGGTGACGTGCTCGCCCCAGAAGGCGGCGTTGCCCTCCTCGTCGGTCTGCTGCATCGCCACGTGGGTCATGAAGCGGTCCGGGGCCGCCCCGTGCCAGTGCTCCTCGCCCGGCTCGAAGAAGACGGAGTCTCCGGGCCTTATCACCTCGACCGGCCCTCCCCTGCGCTGGCACAGCCCCACGCCCTCTGTGACGTAGATGGTCTGCCCGTTAGGGTGGGTGTGCCACGCCGTGCGGGCCCCCGGGGTGAAGTGTACGACGCTCGCCGCCAGGCGCGAGGGACCAGAGGGCTCGGCGGCGGTGTCCAGGTAGACGTCTCCGGTGAACCACCCGGCCGGTCCCTTGCCGGAGGGCCTCCTTCCGTTTCTCGTGACCTTCATCTCCACCTCCTCGACGCGACTTTAGCAGTTCGTGCCCCGCGCTTCACGTCAGCGGTACGTCGTGCGCTCCAGCTCCTCGGGGTAGCGGGCGCCCTGGATCTCGATCCTCGAGGCCGCCTCCTCGATCTCTCGCAGATCCTCGGGGGCGAGCTCTACCTCCGTCGCGCCGATGTTCTCCTCCAAGCGCTCAAGCCTCCGGGTGCCCTGGATCGGAACGATCCAGGGCTTCTGGGCGAGCAGCCAGGCCAGTGCGATCTGGGCGGGCGTTGCGTTCTTCCGCCGCGCGATCCCGCCGAGCAGGTCCACCAGCGCCCGGTTGGCCTTTCTCGCCTCCTGCGCGAAGCGGGGGATGGTGCTGCGAATGTCGCCCTCGGCGAAGCGCGCTCCCTCGTCTATTCTGCCCGTCAGGAAGCCCTTGCCTAAGGGGCTGTAGGGGACGAAGCCGATCCCGAGCTCCTCGCACGCGGGCAGAACCTCCTCCTCCGGCCTGCGCCACCACAGCGAGTACTCGCTCTGGATCGCGGCGACCGGATGCACCGCGTGCGCCCGCCGGATCGTCCGCGCCGCCGCCTCGGAGAGGCCGAAGTGCCTGACCTTGCCCTCCCGAATCAGCTCCCCCACGGTGCCCGCGACCTCCTCGATCGGCACCTCCGGGTCGACCCGGTGCTGGTAGAGGAGGTCGATGTGGTCGGTCCCAAGGCGCTCGAGCGAGCCCTCGACCGCCCGCCGGATCTGCTCCGGGCGGCTGTCCATGCCGTTCGCCGGGCTGGGGCGTCCGTTCTCGTCGTAGCGGAAGCCGAACTTGGTGGCGATCACCACCTCGTCGCGCAGCGGGGCGAGCGCCTCACCCACCAGCTCCTCGTTGTCGAAGGGGCCGTAGACCTCCGCGGTGTCGAAGAACGTGACGCCCAGCTCCACCGCCTCGCGGATCAGGGCGATCATCTGCCGCCGGTCGCCGGGGTTGGGGCCGTAGCTCTGGCTCATGCCCATGCAGCCGAGCCCGATCTCCGAGACCTCAAGGCCGCTCCTTCCGAGTCTGCGCTTCTGCATAATGTCTCCTCTCTTTTTGGGTGCCAGCTTTGGGTGCCGGTGTCGTCGTTGCTGCATGCTCTTCAGCCGTCATCCGGGAAGTCGATCGCCACCGGCAGGGATCGCCGCTTCCAGTCTTCGAGGGTGTCAGTGGGCGTTGCATACTTGGCGACCAGCAGCTCGCGGGCGAGGCGATCCTCCGCCGTGTTCGGCTGGACGACCCGGGCCACGCCGACCCGGGTTTCGTCCCCCAGCTCGACGGTCACCTGCGGATGAGCCTGCAGGTTGCGCACCCAGTCGGACCGCTCGCCGCCTCCCGAGAGCAGGTACAGCCGTCCCTCATGGGCGGCGAACCAGATCTCGATGCGGTGCGGCCTCCCGGTGCGGCGACCGGTCGTGGTCAGGTACAGATACGGCCGATCGCTCCATCGCGCCGTCCAGTGGCTTTTGTCTGGCATGCCGCCCCTCTGCGTCATCAACCGGGTTCGCCTCTCACGCCTCCGGGATCTCACGGCCGTACGTTTCCAGGGTGATGCTCTCTGGCTCCGGTCCGCCGCGCACGCCGGTGTCGAGCGCGTCGATGGCCGCCATCTCCTCCGGTGTCAGCTCGAAGTCGAAGACGTCGAAGTTCTCGGCGATGCGCTCGGGCCGGACCGACTTCGGGATCGCGGAGCGTCCCGCCTGCAGGTGCCAGCGCAGCATCACCTGCGCCGGCGTCTTGCCGTGCTGGCGCGCGATCTCGCCGATCGTCGGATCCTCGAGTGTGCTTCTCTCGCTCTCCCGGTAGAAGGTGATCCCGCCGATCGGGGACCACGCCTGCGTCACGATGCCCAGCCCGGCATGCCGCTGCTGCAGCTCCTTCTGCTGGAAGTAGGGGTGCAGTTCGATCTGGTTGACGGCGGGCACGACGGACGCGACTTCGAGCAGCCGGTCGAGGTGCTCGGGCATGAAGTTGCTCACCCCGATGGCGCGCACCTTGCCGTCGGTGAGCAGCTCCTCCAGCGCCCGGTACGCCTCGAGCGTCAGGTCGAAGCGGCTCGGCAGCGGCTGATGGAGGATAAGCAGGTCGATAACGTCGACCCCCAGCTTCCGGCTGCTCTTCTCGAAGGCGTGGAGCGTCGCATCGTGGCCGTAGTCGCTGATCCAGACCTTGGTCTCGATGAACACCTCTTCGCGCGGCACGCCGCTGCGGCGGATCCCCTCCCCGACCTCGCGCTCGTTCATGTAGGACGCGGCGGTGTCGATCAGGCGGTAGCCGGTACGCAAAGCCGCCTCCACCGCCGCCGTGGTCTCCTCCGGCGGGGTCTGAAAGACACCGAACCCGAGCGCGGGCATCTCGACGCCGCCTTTGAGCTTCAGCAATGGTCCGCTCATATCCGGTTCTCTCCCTTCCTGGTTTGGATGGTCTGCCTTCAGGGGCGCGGCACGAGCCTGAGCGTCGTGGCACGCGCCTCGGGGGCGATCATGGGCCGGACGTAGGCCGGGTAGCGGCTGTACTTCTCGTGATAGGCGGCGTCGATCCGGTCGTTGATGGCGGGGTCCTTCTCTTCGACGAAGCCGACCTGTTTCTCGACGCCGCCGGCGCGGATGCGCCCTTCGCCCGTGGCGAGGGCGGTGCGGTACCAGCCTCCGCCGCGCCCGCGCCACGAGCGGACGTAGAGGTCGTCGCCGACGCGCACGACCCAGACCGGCACGGGCCTCCCCGGTCTCCCGCTGTGCCGGAGGGGGGATATCTCGATCTCTTCCGCCCCGCCGATCCCGTCGAGCTCGTCATCCGTCCATTCCCTCATCGCTCCTCCTCCGTAGGTGTGTGGCCGGGGGTGAGGCGGATCCCGGTGAAGCGGGCCAGCTCTTCGAGCAGTTCGTCCTGGAAGCGCTCGTCGTGGACGATCCTGGCCGGCTCCTGGCGGCGCATGTGATACCAGTAGCCGCCGGAGGTGCGCGCCTCCGGGTCGTCGCTGGTGGCGAGCCACACCTGGGTCGTGTGCCCGAGGAGCAGGTCGTCCTGAGCGCCGGGGCCGCCCATCTTCGTCGGCACCCAGCCCGGGTCAACCGCGTTGCTGAGCACGTCCGACCAGATCCGGGCTACGGCCATCGCGAGCGCGGTGACGAAGAGCTTCGAGTCCGAGTAGGAGGCCGTCGCCCGGCTGCCGCTCCAGTCCAGGCCGCCCGGGTCGGCCCTGCCGCCGCGGTGCATGCCGCTGGAGATGTAGATCAGGCGCCGGGGACGCCGGATCCGGGCGGTGAGCAGATACGGGGCAACCACGTTGACCGGCAGCACCTGCGGCCCGCCGCCGACGGCGGCGTTGTGGATCACCGCGTCCATTCGCCCGAGGCGGTTCACCTGCTCCGCGACGCCGAGCGCCTCGCCGGGATCGGAGAGATCCCCGACCACGGCCTCCGCCCCCCGCTCCATAAGCTCGCGCACCGCCTCAAGCCGCTTGCGGTTCCGGGCGTGCACGACGACCTCGTGCCCCTGCTCCAGGAGCGCCCGCGCCGCCGCCCGCCCGAGCCCGTCCGCAGAGCCCGTGACGAAGACGCGCGATGGCTGCGGGCTCACACCCGCTCCTCCTTCCCGGGGGCCGGAGAGGCCGCACGGTCCCTCTCCGTAAGACCGCGGGCGGGCGGAGGCCCGCTCACTGCGGTTCCGTTCCGCCCGTCCCGGTCGGTTCCGTGTCGCGTATCTTTCGTCACTCTACGGCCGCAGCAGCGCCTTGATCGCCCGGCGCTCGTCCATCGCGCGGTAACCCTCGGCGGCCTCCTCCAGGGGAAGCTCCAGGTCGAAGACCTTCCCCGGCTCGATCCTGCGCTGCCAGATCAGGTCGATCAGCTCGGGCAGAAAGCGCCGCACCGGAGCCGGACCGCCGTGCAGGTGCACGTGCGAGTAGAAGAGCTCCTCGCCCGGGATCTCCACCCCGTGCAGTACGCCGACGAAGCCCACGTGCCCGCCGGGCCGCGTCGATCGGATTGCCTGCATCATCGCCTCCTGCGTCCCGACCGCCTCTACGACCGAGTGCGCCCCGAGCCCGCCGGTCAGCTCCTTTATGCGCTCGACGCCCTCATCCCCGCGCTCCTCGACGATGTCGGTCGCGCCGAACTCGAGCGCGAGCTTCTGCCGGTCCTCGTGCCGGCTCATTGCGATGACCCTCTCGGCGCCCAGCTGCTTCGCGGAGAGCACCGCGAGCAGCCCGACCGCGCCGTCGCCGACGACCGCGACCGTCTTGCCCGGACCAGCCTCGGCGGCGACCGCGCCGAACCAGCCGGTGCCGAGCACGTCCGAGGCGGCGAGGAGGTGGGGGATCAGGTCGTCAGAGGGCATCCCCGGCGTCGCGACCAGCGTGCCGTCGGCGAGCGGGATGCGGGCGTACTCGGCCTGGGTTCCGATGGCTCCGATGGGTGCGCGGTTGACGCAGGAGGACTGGTAACCGCTCTGGCAGATCTCACAGGTGTTATCTGAAGCGAAGAACGAGCCGACGACGAACTGCCCCGGCTTTACGTTCCGTACCTCGCTCCCGACCTCCTCGACGACGCCGACGTACTCGTGGCCCATCGGCGTCGGCTCGCTCACCGGGTCGATGCCGCGGTAAGGCCAGAGGTCCGAGCCGCACACGCACGCCGCCGAGAGCCGGATGATGGCGTCGGTCGGCTCGACTATCTCCGGCTCCGGGCGCTCCTCGACGCGCACGTCCCGCGTCCCGTACAGAACTGTTCCTCGCATGGCCTGGCTACCTCCCGTATCGACTCCTGCCTTCGGCGGAGCGAGTCGTTGGATGAAATTCCGGGCTGGATCAGAGGCCCGGCATGAGATCACTCCGCACGCCGGCTATTTTACGGGCATTGGAGCGAAGGCCGGTATAATGATCCTCCAGAACTCTTGGACTATCCTGCAAACCTGCGGAATCGAACGGAGGGACCGGCTGTGGATCAGATGCACAGGAGGTGGGAGATGGAGAGGGAGCGCGACGTACGCCGGGAGCTCGTGGAGCGCGTCGCGCGGGCCTTGCGCGAGGACGGGGCCGTCGATCTGCCCGGCGGGCTGCGGCTGCGTAGAGCCTCCTCACCGACGGAGCCGGACCACGACATCTCGTCTCCTACGCTGTGCATCATTGCCCAGGGTGCCAAGGAGGTCTGGCTCGGTGACGACCTCTACTGCTACGATGCCGACCATTACCTCATCACCGCCGCGGCGCTGCCCATTACGACTCGGATCACGGAGGCCTCGGAGGAGCGGCCCTATCTGGGGGTGGTTTTGGATCTGGACCCCGCGCTCGTCGGTTCGGTGATGGTCGAGGCCGGCCATGCCGTATCCGGGGAGCGCGCCGCCGTGCGGGCCTTCGACGTGAGCCCGCTGGATGAGGGCCTGCTGGACGCCGTCGTGAGGCTGCTGCGGCTCCTGGAGGAGCCGGAGGAAGAGGCAAGCTTTCTCAGGCCGCTCGTCGTCCGGGAGATCGTCTTCCGGCTCCTCCGCGGGGATCAGGGGGCGCGGCTGCGCCAGATCGCCATCCGCGGCGGGCACGCCCACCGCATCGCGAGGGCTATGGAGAGGCTGCGCGAGGATCTTGCCCGGCCGCTCAGGGTCGAGGAGATCGCGCGGGAGCTCGGGATGAGCACATCGAGCTTCCACCACCACTTCAAGGCTGTCACGGCGATGAGCCCCCTGCAGTTCCAGAAGAGGATGAGGCTGCAGGAGGCCCGGCGGCTCATGCTCGGCGAGGGGCTCGACGCCGCTGGCGCCGCCCGCCGGGTCGGCTACCGCGACCCCTCGCACTTCAGCCGTGATTACAGGAGGCTCTTCGGCGAGCCGCCCGCGCGTGACGTCGAGCGGCTGCGGGAGGCGGCCATGGAGCCCGCCGGGCTGTGATTATTCCGGCGCTCACTCCCCAGGCTTGCCGCGACCGTCCGGGGGAGTCGGGAGCCCGATGCCGAAGCGAAGGCTCGCCAGCCGGATGAGAAAGCAGGCCGCCGCTGCGAAGAGCGATGCGGCCGTCGGGTCATACCCGAGCCTGGAGCCCGCCACCGTGATAGACGCCCCGATCAGGGCCGGCACCGCGTACAGCTCGCTGCGCAACACCGTCGGGATCTCGCGAACCGGCACGTCCCTGAGCATCCCTCCCCCGGTCGCGGTGACGACGCCGAGCAGAACCGCCTGAACGGCCCCCACGTTGAACTCGAGGGCTTTAGCCGCCCCGGTGACGCAGAAGAGCGAGAGCCCCGCGGCGTCGAAGACGGCGACCGGCCGGTAGAAGCGTTCTATCGTGCGGTGGAAGAAGAAGGTCGTGAGCCCGGCCAGGGCCGCTGCCGCCAGGTAGCGCCAGTCGCTGAAGGTCGCCGGGGGCAGCGCGCCGGGGAGGATGTCTCGGATGATCCCTCCTGCGAGCCCCACCACCGCGGCCAGCACCACGACGCTGTAGAGGTCCAGCCGGGCGCGCACCCCGGCCAGCCCACCGCTGAGGCCGAAGGCGAAGGTGGCGGTGAGGTCGAGGGCGGGTAGAGGGTTCGGGTCGTGGGCGTCCGGCATGCTGGTATCCTGACCCGGGAGCGGGGATTTCGCGGAACGGCGGGTGAAGAGGAGGGATCGAATGGAGCATGGGGAGGTCTTGCTCCCGGGCGGGCGCGTCCGCCTGATAGACCTGAGCAGACCGCTGGGGCCGACGCCTGGTGAGCCTGCACCCCCGCGGCTGCGCCGCATCACCCACGAGGAGGGGGCGGAGCTCTGGCGGCAGATGTTCGGGATACCGGAGAGCGCCCTGCCTTCGGGGCTCGGCTTCGCCGGGGAGATCGTGGAGGCCTCCACCCACGCCGCGACGCACGTCGACGCGCCCTTCCACTACGCCCCCGTCTCGGAGGGCAGGCGCGCGAGGACCATAGACGAGGTGCCGCTGTCGTGGTTCGTCGGGCCCGCGGTCGTAATCGACGTCTCGGACCTTCCCGACGGGTGCCTGATCCCGGCGGAGGAGCTCGAGGAGCGGCTGGAAGGGATCGGACACACCCCCTCGGCCGGGGACGTCGTCCTCCTGCGCACGGGCGCCGGCGAGCACTGGGGAGAGGAGGAGTTCTTCTGGCGCGGGTGCGGTCTGGGGAGGGAGGCGGTGCTCTCCCTGGTGGGGAGGGGCGTGCGGCTCATCGGGACCGACGCCTGGAGCCTGGACAGGCCCTACCCCATGATCGGTGCGGAGTGGAGAGAGAGGCGTGATCCCTCGCTGCTGTGGCCGGCGCACTTCGCCGGGATGGAGCGCGAGTACTGCCAGATCGAGAAGCTCGCCAACCTGGAGAGGCTCCCCCCGGTGGGGGCGACGCTGGTGTGCTTCCCGGTCAGGGTCGAGCGGGGGAGCGGGGCTTGGGCGAGAGCCGTGGCACTCGTCCCGCCCGAAGGGGACGGCTGAGACCGATCTTTCTGGGTGGCCCGTCTCCATGATTCGGTGGTGTGCCTGTCCAGGCTCTGGCGTATCATCCTTGCATGTCGGGTGGTTTGTGCGCGGGTGGGGATCGTGAGATCGCGGTCACGCGACGCGAAGGACCGCGACGGCGCAGGAGACCGGGTCACGAGTGTACTCTTCCACGCCGGCCGGTGTGGAAGACCCACTGAGGAGGAAGCGATGAGCGCGAAGAACCCCGGAGGATTCACGGCCGAGGAACGGGCCGCGATGAGGGAGCACGCCCGGGAGCGCAAGGCCGAAGAGCGTGCCAGGAAGAGCCGGGAGGAGGGCGAACGCGCCGTGCTCGCCAAAATCTCCGAGATGTCCGAGCCCGACAGGACCATGGCCGAACGTCTCCACGAGATCGTCATGCAGAACGCCCCGGAGCTCACACCCAGAACCTGGTACGGAATGCCCGCCTACGCCAGGGACGGCAGGGTCCTCTGCTTCTTCCAGAGCGCGCAGAAGTTCAAGACGCGGTACGCCACGCTCGGTTTCAGCGATGCGGCGAAGCTCGACGATGGCGCGATGTGGCCGACCTCTTTCGCGCTGAAGGAACTGTCCGCCGCCGAAGAGGCGAGGATCATCGGGCTCCTGAAAAAGGCCCTGGGCTGAAAAACGAAACCCCCGGTTCATACCGGGGGTTCTGACTTCTGTGAGCCGCCCAGGACTCGAACCTGGAACCTAGAGATTAAGAGTCTCTTGCTCTGCCAATTGAGCTAGCGGCCCGTGCAGCGGCAATTATACCAGCCGTCTCTACCGTTTGTAGGAGCTGGCCGGAGGGGTTGCGGGAGGAGAGCGCGCGGCATATAATGAATGCAGCATACAGCGGCTCACCGGGAGCACGCTAAGGGCCGGAAGAGGGTTCTCCCTTTTGTGAAGACCGGCCCTTTTTCTGTGTGGGCTTTATACTAGTTGGCTGTGGGATCTCATTCGGGAGGGAAGGACTGCCATACACGCTGAAGAGCTGAAGGAGCTGGAAGGCGAGTCGGTGCTGCTGCGTCCCCCGCGTCCCTCGGACGTGGAGGTGGTCTACGAGTGGGATCGTGACCCCGAGCTCGCGGCCTGGAACGGGCGTCCGCCGCTCTCGATCTCGCTGGAGGCCGCGCGCAGGGACTACCTGGTTCGCTGGCGGGAGCCGGGGGTCAGGACCTTCATCATCGAGGCGGGCGGGGAGCCTGTGGGGATGGCCACCCTTTACGACTTCAGGAACGGCGGGTGCGACCTCGGCATCAAGATAGGCCCCAAAACCGAGCGCGGGAAGGGGTATGCGAGCGAGGCCGTCAGGCTCCTCGTGGAGTACGCGTTCAACGAGCTCGGGCTCAGGGTGGTGCGGGGGTCCACACTCGCGCACAACCACCGCATGCAGCGGGTCTTCGAGAAGTGCGGCTTCCGCGAGGTGGGGGATGGCGCCCTGATCAGCCGCTTCGACAACCGCCGATACACCGAACTCTTCTACGAGCGGCGTAGAGAGGGCGCCTGACTCCATCCTTCTCCGAGGCTCTCCTCGAGGAACCTTATGACCTTCGGCCAGGAATCCGCGCTGGCCCGGGCGTTCGCCTCCATGCTGCCTCCGTGCAGCAACGGTCCCGTCCTGTTCGTAACCGCGGGCAGGTACGGAACGCCTATGGAGTGCCCCGCCCCCTCGTAGCACAGGTGCTCGTGGCGGAAGGGATGTCCCCGGGACTCCATGCGGGCGATCGCCAGATCGGCCAGCCGGTTCGAGGGCACCAGCCTGTCGTCGGTGCCGGAGATGAGCAGGACCGGACCCGCTATCCTCTCCACCGGGATCGCGCCGTTCGAGACGGCCCTCTCGTCCTCGAGCGGCCTCTCCTGCACGAAGCGCGGGGCGAAGCCTCTCTGCTTCAGCGCCCGCAGAAACAGCTCGGAGATCTCCCTGAGGCTGAAGTGTATCTCCACGAACGGCAGCGGCTCCCCGCCCAGCGTCCACGAGGAGCGGAGCGCCTGCCTCGGGTGCCACCTCAGGTAGATGCCGGGCCAGACCACGGAGCTCGGGACATAACCCACGACCGCGCGAATCCTCTCGCCGTAGGTCGCCCCGAGCAGCAGCGCGAGCTCTCCGCCCTTGGAGATCCCGAGCACCCCCGTCCGTCCCGGGGAGACGGCCGGGTGGCTCTCCAGCCAGGAGAGCGCCCGCTCGCAGTACTCGAGCGGGATCTCGACGAGCGCCCGGGGCAGCGTCCCGTTCCTGTAGTAGGCGAGCGCGAGGGCGGCGAAACCGTGCGAGGCCAGCAGCGCGGCCCTGTCCTCCCCGACCGTGCCGCCCACCCCGCCCAGGATGAGAACCGCCGGCGCGGGCTCTTCCCGCACGGGATGGAAGAAGGTGCCGACGAGGCCTTCCTCCGTGACCTCCTCGCGCACCACGCTGCCGTCTTCCGGGATGGCGAGCCTCTTCAAGGACGTGCTCGCCAGCGGCCATCCGTCCTCCTCGACGGTGAGGCGGACCGTGATCGGCGCGAGGGTGTGCCAGACGAACCTTACCCCCTCGGGCCTGCGCGAGCCCTCCGGGAGCATCGACCAGAAGAGCCCCATCGGATCGGGTTCCCGATAGGTGCCCGAGAGCGGACGCGCCTCTCGCAGGTTCACCTCTCCCCGCCCGTCCGCCTCGAAGCAGGCCCACGAGCTCCATCCTCTCCCGCGCTCGTCTCTCGTCCGCGCGCGCAGCGTGACCCTGCTGCGGGGGTTCAGACCGGTCACCCTGATGCTCACCGGCCTGTCCTTCATCGCCACCTGCGGGCTCGCTTCCAGTCGGCAACGGCGGAGCACGCGAGAGATTCTACTACCGGCACCGCCCGCAGAAGCGATTACAATAACATGGCGGTGATCACGCAGATAAACCTCGACGTCCGCAGAAGGGGCGCGATGAGCGGGGTGCTCACCCTCGGGAGCCTAGACCCCGCCTTCGCAGCCGCCGCCAGGCTCGATAGCGGACCCATGGTGCTCGACCTGAGGAGCGTGGAGTTCGTCGAACCCGCCGGGCTGTGCGGGCTCGCCGTGCTCCTGGAGAAGCTGCTCGAAGACTCCGGGGAAGTGGGCCTCTCGCTCTCGAGACGGGACGTCGCTGCCTACCTGGAGAGGATGGATTTCTTCAGGCTCTTCGGGGAGCGGGTGCGGGTCAACCTCGACCTCTCCCCGCTCGAGGAGCGAAGGAGGCGGGATCCCGGAACCCTGCAGGAGCTGGTCAACTTCCACACCGAGGAAGAGATCCCCGCCATCATCCAGAGGATCTCGGACATCCTCGAGAACCGGGGTTACCTGCTGCGCGAGCGGGTCGCGGTCTGCTCGGTCCTCTCCGAGGTCTGCTCGAACGCCACCGAACACAGCGCCTCCCCCTGCGGGGCCTTCGCCGCAGTGCAGGCCTACCAGCACATCGTAAGCGGCGCCCGCCGCAGGGGGGAGGAGGTCCTCATAGCCATCGCCGACGGCGGCGTCGGCATCCGCAGGACGCTCCTGCGCAACCCCGCCCTGGCGGAGCACGTCGTCACCGACAACGACGCCCTGCGCCACGCGCTCGAGATGGGCGTTTCGGGGACCGGAGAGGTTGGCCGCGGTGGCGGCCTCACCCTGGTCGCCCAGATCGCCACCCGCTCCGGCGGTTCCCTCTCGCTGCGCAGCGGCACCGGACGCGTGACCGTCTACGAGAGCCGCAGAAACTCACGCAACGTCCCCGACTTTCCCGGTACCTTCGTCCGCGTCTCCCTCCCCCGCCTCGCCACCGGGGACGGACGTAGAGGATGATCCACACCATTTCACCCTTGCTTTACGGCCACCCGGCGGGTACAATATCCTCAAATGATTTCACTGAGTACAGTGAGGACGGGATCAGTGGATGAGGGCCGGGCGCGGCGCGTCTTCGACGTGGCGGAGGCCGGGGGGCGTCTGATGGTCACCCGGCGCGCGGGCCGCGAGGTGCGCGAGGCGATCGAACGTGTGCTCGGCGAGATGCCCGACGGGCAGACGCTCTACGTGGACACCCGTGGGGTGGAGATGATGGACTACTCCTTCGCCGACGAGGCGATCGGGATCCTCATCTCGCGGGTCGCGGCGGGGGAGTACGGAGAGCGGCGGGTGGTGCTGATCGAGAGGGACCGTGACCTGCTGGAGAACGTCGAGGCCTCGCTCAGGCAGCGCTCTCTCGCTCTTCTCAGGGTGGAAGATCCCGGGGCGAATCCGGACCTCGTGGGTTCTCTCCCGGACCACCTCGTGGAGACCCTCAAAGCCATCTACGCCGGCGGGCCGATCACCAACGCCGCGCTCGCCGCCCGGCTCGGGATCAACCACACCGCCTGCAACAACCGCGCCGCCAGGCTCGCCCGGCTCGGCCTCATCCGCCGGCGCGTCGAGACCGCAGCCCCCGGAGGACGTCAGTACACCTACGAAGGGATAGCTTAGTGTCTCTATTTGACTTCAGTCTCACCAAGTTCAGTGAGGATAATAGAGAGGAGGTACGAAGGTGAGAGAGGAGCACATGATCGAGCGCGGGGGCCGCAGGTACGTGCTGTACGCCGGGCTTCTGGACGAGGCGCACTCGCGGGGTCTCAGGAGCATCGAGACGGAGTTGCTTCAGGCGCCGAGTGCGGAGAACGGCCATCTGGCGATCGTACGGGCGGTGGTGAGGACCGAGGACGGGCGGTTCAGCGGGATAGGCGATGCCAGCCCTGAGAACGTGAGCCGGGCGATCGCGCCGCATCTGATCCGGATGGCCGAGACCCGGGCTAAGGCGCGGGCTCTCCGGGATGCGATCAACGTCGGCGTCACGGCCTTCGAGGAGCTCAGCGAGGGGGAGGAGGCGGTGGAGCAGGCCCTGCAGCAGCGGGGGCAGCGTGACGAGGGGCGTGCGGAGCTTCCGGCGACCCGCAAGCAGCTCAACTATCTGGAGGCCCTCATCTCCGACGTGGTCGAGGACGGGGTTCCGAAGTTCGAGGAGATGGTCGGTAAGCGCGTCTCCGAGCTCACCCGCGAGGAGGCCTCCGAGTGGATAAGCCGCCTCTCCGGTAGGGCCGCGTAGATGGGGCGGGCGTGGGTCTCGGTGTGGGCGGAGGAGGGGGAGGTCCGCTACGAGGAGGACCTTCCCTCCTGCTGCCGGGAAGAGGCCGGCCGCACGCGTGAGGAAGGGTTCGAGTGCCCTGCGTGCGGGGCCCGGTGGGGGATTCCCATCCCCGCTGAGCCAGAAGGCTGCGGCTTCGTGGAGTTCGGAGAGCGCCGGGGGGCGGCCTGAGTTTCCTTTCGACGAGGAGGTATCAGAGGGCATGAAGAGACCCGGAAGAAGGGCGTTGCGTCCAGACACCGTGCTCGCTCCGGTCGGGAGGCCGCGGGAGGAGATCTACATAAAGGATCTTCCGGCGTGCTGTCTGCGGTCTCTCAAGGAGAGCGTCGTCCTGAAGGAAGAGCGGAGAAAGCTCGCATTACGCTGTGGAACCTGCGGGCGCGAGTGGTGGGTGACCTCCAGTCTCGACGAGCGTGTACTGCAAAGCTTCGTCACCCACGCGGGGGCGCGCGTCGGCGGCGGGAGTCATCCGGCGGCCTGAAGGAGGAGAGAGGTGGAGTATCGCGACACGCTCACGCAGTATCTTGCCAGCATCCAGGACCACGAGCTCCTCGATGCCCGACAGGAGCGCGAGCTCGCCCGCCGGGTACGCTCCGGCGACCCGGCGGCGAGGCGCAGGCTCGTAGAGTCCAACCTCCGGCTGGTCGTCTCGATAGCCAAGAAGTATCGGGGGAGGGGGGTACCATTCGAGGACCTCATCCAGGAGGGAAACTCCGGCCTCATAAAGGCCGTGGAACGTTTCGACCCCGAGATGGGAAACCGCTTCTCCACCTACGCGACCTGGTGGATCCGACAGGCCATAACCCGCTCCATCGCCGACCACGGCCGCACGGTGCGGCTGCCGGCGCACGTGGTCGATTCCCTCTTCCGGCTGCGGCGGATCGAGGCGGCCCTGAGCGTCGAGCTCGGGCGTGAGCCGACGGACGAGGAGCTCTCCGAACGTCTCGGGGTGGAACCGGCCGAGGCCCGCAGGCTGCGGGAGGTCGGCCAGCCCATAAGCAGCGTCAACGTCAGGATGTCCGAAGACGGGGCGGAGATGGGAGAGCTGCTGCCCGACGAGAGCAGCCACGCCGACTACGAGCGGGTCGAGGCCGCTGGGTGGGAGGAGGCCCTGGACGAAGCCATAGAATCCCTGCCTGAGCGGGAGGCGCGCATCCTCCGGTTGCGCCACGGGCTGGGCGGGGAAGGCAGACCCCTGACGCTGCGCGAGGTCTCCGAGCGGCTCGGCATCTCCCAGGAGCGGGCCCGGCAGGTCGAGATAAAGGCCCTGCGGACCATCCGGACCAGCCGGCACGCCGGGTTGCTGCGCCAGGCGCTGCTCTCCGAAGCCGTCTGAGGACGTAGACCTCTTGTACCGGCGTGCTCCTGTGGGTACCCTTCTCTCTCAGGCGTACGAGCGGAGAAGGGGGCCTGGCGTTGGAGGTGAAGGAACACGCGGCGGAGATATTCAGGGAGCTCGGCGGAGAGGTTCTCTCCGGCTATCCCGCCATCCACTCCCCGGTATTCAGGACCGCCTCCGGGACGCCCTACCTGCGCGCGCCGGGCGTCGTGATGGTCGCCAAGCCCCAAACGAACCTGGAGGGGCTTGCGGGGTTCCTGGAGGGGTTCGACGCCGGGTTGGGTTTCACGCAGTACGTCCGCGATCCCATCCGGCTCCCCGACTCCTCCCAGCTCTGCAAGAGCGCCGGACAGATCTGCTACATGTCCTTCGGGCCCCGGCGCACGAAGAACGATAACGCCGCCGGCTACTTCGAGCGGCTCGTCTCCTCCGGGCACGGCTCCGTTCTTGAGCACGCGAACTTCAGCTTCCTCCTCTACGGCATCAGCCGCAGCACGACCCACGAGCTGGTCAGGCACAGGGCCGGCGTCGGCTTCTCGCAGGTGAGCCAGCGCTACGTCTCCGGGAACGTCCTGCGCTTCGTCGAGAGGCCCGAATACCGCCAGGACGACGAGCTGCACCGCCTCTTCGAGGAGAGGATAGACCGGGCGCGGCGGGAGTACGAGGAGCTGGCGGAGAGGTTGATCGGGCTGCAGAGCGAAGGCGACGCCGCGCTCTCCGCGGACTACAGGACCGACGCCCGCAAGAAGGTGCAGCAGACCGCCCGCTCGCTTCTGCCGAACGAGACCGAGGCGCCGATGATCTTCACCGGCAACGTCCGTGCGCTGCGCCACATCATCGAGATGCGCGCCGACGCTCACGCCGAGAGCGAGATCCGGGCCCTCGCCGTCAGGCTCTTCCTGTGCCTCGTGATCTCCGACCCGATCCTCTTCGGCGACTACGAGATCTCGGAGCTCCCCGACGGGAGCCACACCGTCTCCACGCCCTACAGAAAAGCCTGAAAAAAGCAGAAAGGGTTCAGGAAGAGCCGAGCGCCTCGAGCAGCCGGGCTTCGGCCGAGGCGACCTCTTCGTCCTCGATCCGCCGGAAGAGGGGCTCGGCCCCCGAGGAGCGATATCTCTCCGGGAACTCGAGGTCGAGTACGCGCTCCACCGGCCCCGTGAAGAACCCCTCCAGGCGCTCTATCGCGTCCGGCACGTACGGGGCTGCGTGGTAGGCGATGGACCCCAGCAGAGCGCAGCAGGCGTACAGCGTGGTCCGCGCGCGTTCCGGGTCCTCCTTGCGGGTGCGCCAGGGGGCCTCGGCGTCGAAGAAGCGGTTCGCCCGCCGGCCGAGCGCCAGCAGCTCGGCGAAGGCCTCCCGGGGGCGGCGGGCGCGCATCCTCTCCTCGTAGCGGGCCTCGATCCGCCGGAAGTCCTCCAGCGCCTCGAGCGCCTCGGGCGGCATCTTCGGCGGCCGCTTCAGCTCCCCGCCGAAGTAGCGCTCGGTGAACGAGAGCGTGCGGTTTACGTAGTTGCCCAAAGTTCCGATGAGGTCCGAGTTGACCCGCTCCTGGAAGTCGTGCCAGGAGAAGTTCACGTCCCCGGTCTCCGGGAGGGTGGAGGCCAGGTAGAAGCGCAGCGGATCTGCGGGGAAGCGGTCGAGCGCCTCGTGCAGCCAGACGGCGAGGTTGCGGCTCGTCGACATCTGAACCGCCCGCCGCTCGCCGTCGACGACAACCTCGAGGTTCATGAACTCGTTCGCCGGAACGTCGTAGGGGAGGACCCACTCCTCCGGGCCGCCCTCCGAGGCGCCCATCAGCATCGCGGGCCACATCGTCGTGTGGAAGACCGTGTTGTCCTTGCCGATGAAGTGGATGAGCTTCGTGTCCGGCTCCTGCCAGTACTCGCGCCAGCGGTCGGGCTCGCCCACCCGCTCGGCCCACTCCTGGGTGGAGGAGACGTAGCCTATCGGGGCGTCGAACCAGACGTAGAAGCGCTTGTCCTCGAAACCCGGCTCCGGAACCGGCACACCCCACGAGATGTCCCGCGTGATCGGCCGGCGCTCGAGGCCGCCCTCGATCATGCTGAGGATGAAGTTCTTCACCGACTCGCGCCAGTGCTCCTGGTTTTCTACCCACTCCCTGAGCCTCTGCGAGAACTTCGGCAGCTCGAAGTAGAGGTGGGTCGTCTCCCGGACCTCGACCGGGCCGCCGGTGATCTTGGAGTGCGGGTCTATGAGCTCGTACGCCTCGTACCAGCTGCCGCAGTTGTCGCACTGGTCGCCTCTGGCCTCCCGGTAGCCGCAGACCGGGCAGGTCCCCTCGACGTAGCGGTCCGGCAGGAAGCGGCCCTCGGTCGGGCTGTACATCTGTTTGGAGGCCGCCTCGGAGATGTAGCCCCCGTCCTTGAGCTTACGGTAGAAGTCCTGGGTGTTCTTCGCGTGCAGCAGGGTCGAGGTGCGGGAGAAGTTGTCGAAGCTGATCCTGAAGCGGGAGAAGGTCTCTTTCATGTGCGCGTACCAGTAGTCGACAACCTGCCTCGGGCTCTTGCCCTCGCGCTCGGCGGTGAGCGTGATCGGGACGCCGTGCTCGTCGGTGCCGCAGATGTAGAGCACGTCCTCCCCGCGCATCCTCAGGTAGCGCACGAAGATGTCCGCCGGGAGGTACGCACCGACGATCTGACCGACGTGCAGCGCCCCGTTGGCGTAGGGGAGCGCCGAGGTTACCAGGTACCTGCCTTCTCTCGCTCTCTCCATGGCGCTAAGCATAGCATCTGCCAGCGTGGTTCGATAAGCCCGCTCCGTGCTAACATGCTTTTCCGTATGAACCTGCTTGAGTGTGTTCCCCCGAGGGAGACGTCGTGTCCGAGATCCAGCGCGCGAGGGTGAGCGTGCCGCGGATCGAATTCAGGAGGGTGGTGCCCGATGCCTCACCTCCCGCCCGGGCCCACGCCGGTGACGCCGGCTACGATCTCAGGGCGCTCGAGGCGGCGGAGATCCCGCCCGGAGGCCGGGTCCTGGTGCGCACCGGGATCTGCGTGGCGATCCCCACCGGGTACGCCGGGCTCGTGCTGCCGCGCAGCGGGCTCGCCGCCCGGCACGGTATCTCGCTGGTCAACGCGCCGGGCCTCATAGACTCCGGCTACCGCGGGGAGATAAAGGTGCCCCTGATCAACCACGACTCCGCCGAGGGCTTTCGCCTGGAGGCCGGGATGAGGATCGCCCAGCTCGTCGTGGTGAGGGTCCCCGAGGTCTCCTTCGTCGAGGTTGAAGAGCTGGGCGCCTCGACCGACGGGCGCGGCGAGGGAGGGTTCGGATCATCGGGGATGAGGTGAGGTTCCTCTGTGACGCGATGCTCGGCTCCCTGGCGAAGTGGCTCCGGGCGGCCGGATACGACGCGTACTACGCGAGGGAGGGGACCGACACCTCAGATCGCCACCTCGCGGAGAAGGCGCTCTCGGAGGGAAGGGTGCTCCTGAGCAGCGACGCGGACTTCCTCGAGCGGAAGCCCGTGCGCGAGGGGCGGTTGCGCTTCGTACGCATCCCGCAGAACCTGCCGGTCGAGGAGCAGCTCGCCCTGGTCGTACGCTCCTTCTCCCTAGAACGCCGCGCGCCGCGGTGCATGGAGTGCGGCGGGGATCTCACGGAGGTCTCCGCCGAAACCGTGGCCGGGCGCATCCCGCCCGGGGTGAGGCGCGAGCAGCGGCGGTTCTACGCCTGCCGCGGGTGCGGGCGTGTCTTCTGGTACGGCTCGCACTGGCGCAGGATAGGCGGGCGTCTGGAGAGGGTGTTCGGGTGAGGATCTGCCTGGTCTCTCCGTACTCCTGGTCTTTCCCCGGAGGGGTGCTCGAGCACGTGGACGCGCTCGCCACCCAGATGGAGCGCAGGGGGCACCGCGTGTGCGTGATGGCGCCGAACGACCCCCTCGACGTGCGCACCCGCCTTTTGCACCCGAAGCTCGGGCGGCACGGACCGCTGCCGCCGCGGGTCGAGCCGGTGGGGAGATCGGTGCCGGTCCCGATGAACGGCTCGCTCGCGAACCTGGCGTTCTCGCCGTCGGCGTGGGGTGCGGTGCGGAGGGCAGTGCGACGTCAGATGCCGGACGTGATGCACGTCCACGAGCCGCTCGTGCCCGTCGTCTCTTGGGCCGCGCTCGCCGCGGCCGAGGCCTATCGTATCCCCGTCGTCGGGACCTTCCACGCGAACTACCCCGAGAGGGGCGTTTATTACCGCGCCTTCCGGACCGTCAAACGGGCGGCGGATCCGATGGACCGGGCCGGCAGGATAGTGAAGGTGAGGGTGGCGGTCTCCCCGGCGGCGGCGAGGACGGCCTCCAGATATTTCCCCGGGGAGTACAGGATCGTCCCGAACGGGGTGGATACGAGGCGCTTCGCACCCCCCGCCTCCCCGAGGCGAGACCCGGACCGGGTGCTCTTCGTCGGGCGCCCGGAGGCGCGCAAGGGCCTTCCGGTGCTCCTGCGGGCGTTCGAGGAGGTGCTCGACGAGGTGCCGGGTGCGCACCTGGAGATCGTGGGCAGCCGCCCAGAGGACGTGAAGATCCCGAAGAGGTTGCTCTCGAGCGTAAGGGTGCGGGGGATGCTCGACGAGAGGGAGCTCGTCGGGGCGATGCACGCGGCGAGCGTGCTGTGCGCACCTTCGATCCGCTCGGAGTCCTTCGGGGTCGTCCTGATCGAGGCGCTCGCCGCCGGGCTCCCGGTGCTCGCGAGCGACATCCCGGGTTACGACTCGGTGATCACACGCGGCCGGGACGGCATCCTCGTGCCGCCGGGCGACCCGCGGGCGCTGGCGCGGGAGCTGGTGCGGCTTTTGCGCGACCCGGAGCTCCGCGCGCGGCTCGCAGCAGAGGGGCTCATCACGGCCCGCCGCTACGACTGGCCCCAGATCGCCTCGGAGATCGAAGAGATCTACCGCTCGCTGCTCGGGGGATGAAGGCCGGCACCCACGCCGTGTTCGGGGTTGCGGCGCTCGCGGGCGCGGCGCTGGTGGCGGGGTTCGATCCGCCGCTCTACGTCTATCCTGCGGCGGTGGTGGCGGCCTGGCTGCCGGACTTGGACAACCCCCGCAGCACCCTCGGCAACGGCCTCAGCCGGAGGAAGAGCCCGCTGCTCGATGCGCTCACGCGCCCGGTGAGCTGGGTGTTGAGGTTGGTATCGTTCGTCCTCGTCCACACCGTCGGCCACCGCACGCTCACCCATTCGCTCTTCGGGCTCGCGGTCTTCGGGGTCGTGGTGAGCTACTTCTTCGGGGGACATCCGGAGCTCGCCGCGGCGCTCGTCGCCGGCTACGCCTCGCACGTCTTCGCGGACGCGCTCAACACCCGCGGGGTGCCGCTTCTCTGGCCGCTGGGACGCCCCTTCCGGCTCCTGCCGGGGGGGATCAGATCCGGCGGCCTCGCCGAGGCGGTGGTCGCGTTCGCGGTCGCGCTTCTGGCCGCTTTGGGGCTATGGCTCCTCTACGCCCCCGGCCTCCCTCTCTAGCCAGCGCAGGGCTTCGACGCTCGCGGGGTGGGTCTGCCTGCCGCGCTTCTCGTTGTAAGAGATGGCGGTGCGCAGCGACTCGGCGGCGGCAGCGGCGAGGTCGCCCTCCGCGAGCTTTCTGAGCCGGCCCACGCTCGGGTAGTCGCGTCCGGGCTCTATCTTGTCGGCGACGTACAGGGCGAGCGCGAGCGGGCCCATCCCCGCCGCGCCGGTGGTGTGCACCCGGATGGCGTCCAACACCTCCTCGTCGGTGAGCCCGAGCCTGCGGCGGGCCATCTCGGCGGCGACCGGGCCGTGCAGGAGCTTGGGGTTCTCCCGCTCCCAACCGTCCACGGGGAGTTTCCACTCCCCGGCCAGCCTCAGGAGCTCGGCTCCGCCCATGTCGCGGGCGGCGTCGTGCAGCAGCCCGGCGAGGCGCGCCCGCGCGGGGTCGATGTTGTGCCGGTACGCCAGATCCTCCGCCGTGCGCGCCACCCGCAGCGTGTGGGCGTAGCGCTTCTCGGAGAGCAGCGAGCGGACGAACTCCTCAGCCTCCTGCGGTGTCATGTCCTTCGCCATGCGAGGGATTGTAGAATAGAAGCGCATGCACGAGAGAGAGACCATTGAGAGCGCCGAGGTTCTCGCGATCGGTACCGAGATGCTCCTCGGGGAGCTGGTGGATACGAACACCGCCTGGATCAGCCGCCGGCTCGCGGCGCTCGGCGTCGGGATCTACCGTCACACGACCGTAGGGGACAACCTCGGGCGCATCGCGGCCGCCCTGCAGGAGGCGGCCTCGCGGGCGGACCTCGTGATCACCACCGGCGGCCTCGGGCCCACCTCGGACGACCTCACCAACGAGGCGCTGGCGCGCGCCACGGGACGAAGGATGGTCGAGTACGCGGAGGCCCGCGAGCACGTCGAGCGCAAGTTCCGGGAGTTCGGGCGCAAGCCCTCGCCCTCCAACTACAAGCAGGCGCTCTTCCCCGAAGGAACCACCCTCATCCCGAACCCGCTCGGGACCGCGATGGGCGCGCTGCTCGAGAGCGACGGTACGCTCTTCGCCACGCTGCCCGGCGTCCCGCAGGAGATGCGGGGGATGTTCGAGGAGACGCTGGTACCCCTGATCCGGGAGCGCAGCGAGGGCGCTATAGTCTCCAGGACGCTGTGGTTCGTCGGGCTCGGGGAGTCGGCGCTCGCCGAGCGGGTGCAGGATCTGCTCGACGCCGAGAACCCCACCGTCGCCCCGCTCGCCGGGCAGGGCAAGGTGAGGCTGCGGATCACCGCCCGCGCCGCCACCCCCGAGGAGGCGGAGGGTCAGATAGAGCCGGTCGCACGCGAGATCCTCTCCCGACTCGGGCGCTACTACTTCGGGGAGGACGAGGAGACCCTGGAGAGCGTCGTGGGCAGGCTCCTCACCGAGAAGGGCAGGACCCTCGCTCTGGCCGAGAGCTGCACCGGGGGGCTCCTCGCCAAGCGCCTCACGGACATACCTGGATCCTCGCGCTACTTCAAGGAGGGCCTCGTGACCTACTCGAACGAGGCCAAGGAACGCCTGCTCGGCGTCCCCCGCGAGTTGCTCGTCCGGTACGGCGCCGTGAGCGAGGAGGTGGCCCGGGCGATGGCCGAGGGCGTGAGGAGGCTCGCGGGCTCCGACTACGGCCTCTCCGTGACGGGCATCGCCGGCCCGGAGGGCGGCACGCCCGAGAAACCGGTCGGTCTGGTGTGGGTCGGCCTCGCCGACGCCGGGGGCACCCGCGCGGAGAAACTCAACCTCACCGCCTGGAGCCGCTCGCGGGAAGCGATCCGGGAGCGCAGCGCCAGCGGTGCGTTCGACCTGCTGCGCCGCCGTCTTGAGGGGAAGATCTGAAAACCCACCCTTGCCCCTCACGGGACGGGGTAGTACACTTCCTCCCAGTTGGCGGCACGGAAAGGAGGTGATCCAGATAGACGCACCGAGTAGCAGTCGCGGGTATCTTCTGGGAGAGGTGGCACTGACCTAGCCCCCAAAATCCCGCGGGAACCCTGGGTCACCCCGCCTCTTCGGTAGTTGCAGGCGGCGTGCCGACGACAGGATACCTCGCGAGACTCGAAAGGGTACGGCCCCCGGAAGTTGCTTCCGGGGGTTGTTTTTTGCCTGCCTGCACCGGTTCCTAATCGTGTTGCACGTTTTCCCCCTCCGTGCGCGAGCGTACTTCGTCTATCGTCCGCAGGATGAGGTCCAGGGTCGGGTTGGGCCTCTCGGAGCGCTCGCCGAGTACGCAGACCTCCGCCGGCAGGAGCGGGTCTAGCGGCAGCCCTATCCACGAGGGCGCTCCCGGCGGGGATCGCCCGCCGGAGCAGCTGTAGATGACGAGGTCGGGCGACATCTCCCGCACCATCTCGTCCAGACGCGCGAGATCCCCGCTCGCGAGCTCGACCTCCGGGCGCAGGATCTCGATGGCCCCGGCGATCACGTCCCGGTAGACCCGGTATCTTTCGTCGAACGAGATGAGTATGCGCGTTTCGAGCCGAGCCTCTCGTGTATAGCTGTTCCGTTAATTCTACAGGTGGCTTATCTCCGGAACCTGGAGCAATTCATCCGCCCTCCGCGATCTTCATGAAGGCCGACACCATCTCTTCGATCCGTCCCGAGGCGTTGAGGATCACGCACCCGTCGCCGGTCTTTCCCGGAGCCGGTATCTCTCCGGTAGTGAGCCCGACCAGTGGTATCCCGGAGAGCCAGTCCAGCTTCTTCCCCGGCTCCCCTCGGTCCTCCGGCGGGAGGGTGTCGAGATCCAGGACGACCAGATCCGGCACCTCCCCGACCTCCTGCAGGAGCGAGCGGGCCTCGGCGAGGCAAGAGGCGTGCAGGCTGTGCCCGAAGCTGGTCTTCCACTGCAGGAGAAGGGCGAGCGCTTCGCGGAACAGTTCGTTCTCGTGGACGAGGAGGACACATCTGGTCCCGGTGGCCCCTCCCGGCGGTTTCGTGTGTGTGTTCATGGTGGATGCCTCCCTGCTCTTCGGCTCTCGCGTGCAAGCGCGCCATGACCGGTTCTCTCCGCCGGGAGGTGCTATCCGGGGTGTTCGATGTTCGGAGAGAGCGTACCGGATGGTTTCTGCTCGTCGCCGTTGGGGTGCGGAAGGAGCGGGAATTTCGACGGCAGCTTCGCTGTCGGTGCCGGGATCGCCACGAGTGTCTGGAGGGGGATATTCTCGAGTGGTGAGCTCGCCGCCCCGCTTTGCACGCCGCCGGCGAACGGGACGTGTTGCAGCGGGGTCCGAGACCCGGCCCCCCACGTGTCGACCCGCGTGGCGGGGATCGTCTCCGCCACGCGCCGACCAGGATTAGAACCCACGGTCGTGGGGCAGCCCCGGAGGCTCTCGGGTTCTCTGAGCGGGATCAGCCGTAGCATGGAAGCCGCCCGGCCCGGGGTGCTTCCGGGGGGCGTCAGGTATGCTTGCCCGGCCGGAACGTGCTTTTCGGCAGGGTACGATGTGCCCGGCGGGTGGGAGTCACCGACCGCCCCATCCTGCCGGTCGGGAGCAGCGAGCTGGGCTGTTTTCGGGGTCTGCGGCGGAGCGTGCGGCATGTTCCCCTCCGTTCTGCCGGCGGGGCCGGAGGTGTCCGGAGGAGCGGCGGGTCCCTCCGAGGGTGTCCCGTGTTGACGGGGTGTGACCGTGCGGTTCCCGGAGGGTGGTGCAGGTCCGGGGGGGGCGCCACCCTTCACGGCAGGGCCGGGGC